>JBFFLX010000004.1:0-61717 GCA_041554435.1 Bacteroidales bacterium | reverse complement strand
GTGAAGGAGTTGTAAAACGCTTCATTTTCAGATAAGCATTAAACGTATAATAAATCCCGTTTGGTTTTCCGAGCGGGATTTTTTTTGCGAGTTACGGGTTTCGTGAAATTGTTGCATGTCTCATGTTGCAGGTTGCAAGTTAGATTTCTTATAACTTATAAATTAGGCACTTGTAACTCTAAAATGTCATTTCGATGGAGGAGGGACGACGACGAGGGAGAAATCTCCTAAGGGTAATTGACAGTTGATAATGGATAATTGACAATTGACAATTGAAAATGGGGAAAATTATAACTTTTAATTGTTAGTTTTCAGCCTGCCTGCCGACTTGACTGCCGTAATAATTAGTTTGAAGGCAGTAATGAAATGAAGGCAGGTTCGTTTTGGTTATAACTAATCCCTTTGTGATACTTTGTGACTTGGAGTCTTGGTGGCGGTTTTTAGTCGGCAGTCGGCAGTCGGCAGTTGGCAGTCTTCAGTCGGCAGTCTTCAGTTGGGGGGCATTAAATCTTTCCTGGAAGGTATTTAATGACCCTGCTTTCAGTACATTGCTGCCTTCATTTCAAGTCGGCAGACAACAATGACAACCATGACAACAATGACAACAATGACAACCATGTCTACCTTAAAACTTCGGCATGCAATGAATAACTCCTCCTACATTTCATTTCTGAGGATAAAAAAGACCAGTTACCAGTCTTCAGTCTCCAGTCTTCAGTCTTCAGTCAGCAGTCTTCAGTCGGCAGTCTGAATTGGGGTATTCAATTTATCTGGCAAGCACAATCAAAACTCATAACTCATTCTGGTCCATCTTATAATACACATAATGTTTCACCAGCCTCAAATCATCATAAGAAATATCATCACCTACAATTTGCAGCGCATCGCTTAGGGGGATATCTATATCTTTTTTGAAAACTTCCAGGATTGTCTTTACTTTTTGGCTGTCGACAAGTTCGTTAATGTCAAGACTTCCGTTTCCAACATAATGCGATAAATGTTTTAATATTGTTGAATAAACAAAGCCTCTTTCCTGCGCTACTTTCTCCACATCTTTATATTGTTTCCATAAATTGAAACTAATTTCATGGGTGGGAATTTTAGGTTCTTTTTTTGGCTGAGGGACAGGCTCGGGACGCACAACATTTAAATCATGATTATTGTTGTATTCATTAATTAATTCAAGCAATTCACTTCCGTAATTTTCAAGTTTTTTTCTTCCCAGTCCATGAATCATTTTTAATTCTTCGGTGGTTTTTGGAACCTGATTGCTTAAAGCCCTCATGGTTTTTAAGGGTAAAACCATATAATGACTTAGATTATTTTCATGAGCTTTGGCATCGCGCCAACTTTTAATAAGTGCGTATAAATCAGGATTATGTATTTCCTTTGAAGGACTTGGTTTTTTTGTTTTCTTTTTAGTTGTTTTAATATCCATGGCTGCTATTGCACGCTCTTGTAGATATTCTTTCACAAAAAATCCATCGGTGCAGGCATTCAAACATTGTAATTTAAAGTTTAACTCTTCGCCGAAATCCTTTTCTGATTTTTCAATCTTCTTGGCAATTTCTTTATTATCCGATTCTATGGAAATCTCTCCCATTTTTTGCACTACCGACTGGTTTAAATTCTCAATAAAATATTCCACAGCCTTTTTTATTCGGACTTGAATTTCATTATTAATAACTTCATCAGCATTATCTTTTAATAGTTTTTTTAACTGACGTTGAAACCTTTCCCCAACATCATAAATATCGGTGTTTATCTTGTTTTGAATATTGTCGAGTAAGTCATAAATACCCGGGGTAATGGCATTTTTATTTTCGAAAGTGAGTTTTCGCAACCATTGTAAATAATTTCTGAGTTTACGAAAATTGAAAAGGTCGAAAAGTAATTTTTGAATGTATTCTGCCTTCGATTTCTCGAGACTTTTAACATCCGGTTGATTTGCATTTGAAGTATTTGTAAAACTTTCAATTTTATTATCCGACTTCAAACTTTGAGCAGAAAACGGAGTGCTTAATACCAATCCTTCCAAAGATCGGCATCGGCTTAAAGCCACATAAACCTGTCCGTGAGCAAATGCCATTTCCGAATCTATAATTGCTTTATCAAATGTTAAACCCTGACTTTTGTGAATAGTTATTGCCCAGGCTGGTTTTAAAGGTATTTGTTTAAAAGTTCCTTCTATTTTTTCATTTATCTCCTTAGTGGTTTCATCAATACTATATTTAATATTATCCCAAACAAGGCTGTGGACTTCAATTTCATCTTCATCCTCAGGACATTTTACAATTATTTCATCTTTGGAAATATTAGTTATCACACCAATTTTACCATTAAAAAACTTTTTATCGGGTTCGGGATCATTTTTTATAAACATTACCTGAGAACCCAGTTTTAAAGTTAAATTTTCATCGGTAGGATAATTGTATTCAGAAAAATTGCCGGTAATTTCTGCCTTAAAGGTGTAAGGTTTTTCCTTTATTTGGGAGAGTTTATCGTTATTAATTGCCTGTGCCCGAGCATTATGTGTGGTTAAAATGATATAGTTTTCTTCTCCTGCATCGAAATCAGGTTTATATCTTTCATTAAGAGTTTGCAGTGCTGTATCGTCAATATCTTTATCACGAATCTTGTTTAGAAGTTTCAAAAACTGCTCATCTTTTTGACGATAAACATGCTTTAAGTTTATGGTTACAAACTCTGTTTTTTTTAGTGATAAACTACTAAAAAAGAATGCCGTATCATAATAATTTTGGAGCAAACTCCACTCATTATCTTTCACCACAGGTGGCAGTTGTTGCATATCGCCTATCATCAGCATTTGAACACCACCAAATGGTTCTTCATTTCTTCTGAACCTTCTTAAAACCTCATCGATACCATCCAGCAAATCGGCTCTTACCATACTTATCTCATCAATAATAAGGAGGTCGAGGCTTTTAATGATATTTCTTTTTTGAGCGCTGAATTTCATCGATTTTTGCGCTTCTGCATCTTTAAATCCCGGCAATATTGGACCGAAAGGCAGTTGAAAAAATGAATGAATGGTTACTCCACCTGCATTAATTGCTGCAACACCGGTAGGAGCCACAACTATCATCCGTTTTGGCAGTTTATTTTTTAAATCCTGGAGGAAAGTAGTTTTACCGGTACCTGCTTTTCCCGTAAGGAAAATATGTTTGTCGGTATACTGGACAAAATTGTACGCTAGTTGAAGTTCAGGGTTGTTAATAGTATCTTTTTCCAAAATAAGAAGTTTTTAGTTTGGTTCAAAGATAATAAATCATTGGCAGTTTTTATGGAAAATGTATAAAATTAACAACTCGAACTATTCGTTATAAACAACGGTGCTTACAACATGGCCTACCATTTTAAGAGTTTTTTTATCAATTTTATCCATTGTATCGTGGCTGGTATGCCAGTGTTCGAAAAATGTTCCATTGGAGGAATTCCTGTCCATATGAATTATATCAATTGAAGGAATATTGGCAATGGTATTTACAAAATAATGATCATCGGTGAGAGGATAGCCCTGTTGATTTAAAAAATAATCACCATACCCAAGTTCTGCTGCAGTATTCCAAACAATATTCATAACAAAACCAGCATATCGGTCTGAATACCCTTCCCGCAGAAATTTAGGATTTTTTGCTCCCACCATATCTAACAAAATTCCGTATCTGGCCGTATACCCTATAGTATGAGGTGTTCTGCTCCAATATTGTGAGCCTAGACCCCAGTTATTGTCTTCATATATTTGCAAGTCGGAAGGAGGTCCCCAATCTTCCAAATCGAATAGAACTATGTCAATACCAATTTCAGGTCTTTGTTTATGAAAGAGCCTTGCCATTTCCAGTAATACGCCTACACCACTTGCTCCATCATTTGCTCCATCAATGGCAGTATTGTGTAAAGAAGGATCTTTATCGTGATCAGCAAAAGGTCTGGTATCCCAATGAGCCATCAATAAAATTCTGTTTGGATTTTCAGTATTAATTGATGCGATAATATTTTTAGCATTTCGTGTAACATTATCGTAGGTTCTGGCCTTAAAAGCCTGAACTATAACAGTATCGGAATACTGATTTAATTTGTCAACTAACCATTTTGCACATTCAGCATGAGATTTGGAGCCAACAGTTCTCGGACCGAAATCAACTTGTTTTTGGACAAAATAATATGCCGAATCGGCATTAAAATCAGGAACTTTAATAAGTTTTTTTGGTTGGTCCTTCACTGTTTTTATGCTTTTATTTCCACCTCCGCACGACATTAACAATAAAGGAAGAGCAATTAAACTAAATAGTAGATTTCTCATCAGAGTTTTCTGTAAAATTAATTTTGAAATTTATCATAGAAAGCAATAGTGTCGATACTTTTGCGACTTCTGTCGGCTTTCTCCGATTCAAGCATATCAGCAGGTAGTTTATCAGCATCACCATAATAACCAACTGCCATTACCGAAACTACATTATAATCTTTGTTTATATCAAATATTTGAGCGGCTTTTTCGGCATCGAAGCCCGACATTTGGTGGCTGAATAAATCCTGATTTACTGTTTCCAATGCCATAAATGCTACTGCTTGTCCTAAATCGTATTCGCAGGTGGAATTGGGTTTATTGTTATGTGTAAACTTATTTTTTGTTATGTTTAAAATTAAAACTCCTGCATTGCCTGCCCACTTTTGATTCCAATGAACTAAAGTCGATAGAATTTTATCGTAGGTTTCATCACCTTTTTTCCCTATAATAAACCTCCATGGTTGCTCATTAAATGCCGAAGGTGCCCATCGGGCAGCCTCTAAAATGCTGTTTAATTTTTCGTCTTCTACTTCCTTGTCGGAGAAAGCACGGTTGCTCCATCTTGTTTCAGCAAGTTTATTAATGGGGGAATTATTCTTTGTCTTTTTAATCATTAAATGAATTTTTTGCAAAATTAAACATTAATTGTTAAAGATATTTTGTGAGGATGGATTGAGGATAAAAATTAGTAAATATTAACCTAAATGATTACTAGAAAATCATAGTAAAAGCAGCACCTTCACCTTGTTTCGATCGAACACTAATACTGCCTTTATGCATTTGCATGATTTGCCTCGACAAGCTTAAGCCAATACCTGAACCGGTTTTTTTGGAAGTAAAAAATGGCATAAATATTTTATCCATTATATCAGGTTTTATACCTTTTCCATTATCGCCAACTTCTATTGTTACTCTGTTATTAAGATTAACAGAAGCCGTAATATTGATTTCAGGATTTTTAACTTCCTTAACAGTATCTATAGCATTCAAAAGTAAATTTATAATTACCTGATCAATCAAATCGGGGTCGGCAAGGATTTTAAGTTCAGAAGGTAAAATTTTAGATTTAATTTTAATCTTATTAGTTTCTATCTCCTTGGAAAGAAGTTCCAGAGCCCTGTCGACCATTTCTTTTACCTCAAAATATCGGAATGTAGGCTTGGGTATTCGTGTCAGGTTTCTGTAAATTTCAACAAAATTAAGTAATCCTTTACTGCGTTTTTCGATGGTACTTATTGCATGAGCTACATCGTCGAGAGTTTCAACATCTTCCTTTCGTTTGGGAGGATTGTTCTTTTTAGTATCGTCGATAATGTCGGAAACAGTTGCCGCCAAGGAAGAAATAGGTGTTATGGAATTCATTATTTCGTGGGTTAACACCCTGATGAGTTTCTGCCACGATTCAATTTCTTTTTGCTCCAGTTCCGGATTAATATCCTGGAATGAAACCAATAAAAATTCGTCTCCCCTCATTTTAAACTGAGTGGCATTAATTGCGAGTTGAATCAATTCATCATCAACATATAGTTTTACCAATTCCTTCTCGCCGGATCTCATATTTAAAAGTACTTCAGGTAGTTCAGGAGAAACTGCTTTTAAATTGTTAATGCTTCTGAGAGTGCTTAGTTGAAATAATTTTTTCACTGCATTGTTATAAACATCTACGGTGCCATCCCTTTTGTAAACCAGTATACCTATACTAACATGCTGAATTACAGTTAGTAAATAATTGAAATGCTCCTCTTTTTCAGTTTTATTTTTATTAAATGCCTCAATCACCAAATTGAATTCTTTATTGAGTTCGTTAAAACTTCTTCCCAATTCATTGTCAGTGAAACGGGTTGTAAAGTCAGTATATCTTATTGATTCGAATAGTTTTACCAACTTTCGGTTAGTTTGTTCAGCAAATCTAATCAGGGAAATTAGTTGAAGTATAAATAGTACAGCTAATATTATCGAACTTACGAAATAGGCATCATTTTCAAATATTACAACTACCATCACCAAAGTTATGGCAAGAAGTATTACCCTAATAATAATTTGTATTCTGAAATTTTTAAATACCATATTTCTCTATTCTCCTGTAGAGGGAGGCTCTTGTTAAACCAAGTTCTTTCGACGCTCTGCTAATGTTTCCGCCATGTTTATCAACAACTTTACGGATTAGCATTTTTTCAACTTCTTCCAGATTCATATTTTCAGGTGAAAAGTCGCCATCTTCATTTTTTTCCTTTTCCATGAAAAAATCGTGTGGTTCCAATACATTGTCATCGCTAAGAATAACGGCTCTTTCCACAGCATGTTGTAATTCCCGGATGTTTCCTGGCCAGGTATGTACTTCCAAACGTTTCAATGTTCCTGCGCTAATTCTCTTTTTAGGAAGTTTATATTTATTGCAGTATACTTCTATATAATGTTCCGTCAATGCCTGTATATCTTCGGTTCTTTCCCTCAAAGGAGGAACGGTAAGTTCAACAGTATTAATTCTATACAACAAATCCTGACGGAATTTGTTTTCACTTACCATTTTTGTGAGAGGCATATTAGTGGCACAAATAAGTCGCACATCTATTGGTATTTCCTTATTTGATCCAAGGCGTATTACTTTTCTGCTTTGCAAAACACTTAAAAGTTTTGATTGCAATGGTTGCGACAGATTTCCTATTTCATCGAGAAAAATTGTGCCTTTGCTTGCCACCTCAAACCTGCCTGGCCTGTCTTCCTTGGCATCGGTAAAAGCGCCCTTTTTATAACCAAATAATTCGCTTTCAAATAAACTTTCGGTAATTGCACCTAAGTCAACATTAATAAAAACATTATCACTTCTGCGGGAAGCCCTGTGAATGGCTCTTGCAATAACTTCCTTACCGGTTCCGTTTTCGCCTAATATGAGCACATTTGCATCTGTTCTGGCTACCTTCATGGCAATTGCCAAAACTTTTTTCATGGCAGGGGAACTGCCAATCAGGTTATTGTATTTATCATCTTCGTTGGCAACAAGCACTTTTTGAGTGGATTTCAAATTTTGTATCTCCAGTTTCGACTCTCTCATTTTAATGGAAGCCTCTATGGTTGCCAGTAATTTTTTGTTTTCCCAGGGTTTTAAAATAAAATTAGTTGCGCCTTGTTTAATCCCTTGTATGGCAAGTTCAATGTCACCGTAACCTGTAATAAAAATTACTGTGGCAGCAGGATCGTTTTCCATAATTACGTTTAGCCAATGAAAGCCTTCTTTGCCACTTGTAGCGTCACGAGAGAAATTCATGTCGAGCAAAATGACATCGTAATTCTCAGTCTTCATTAAATCGGGGATGTTGTTGGGATCGTTTTCAGTGTGGATAATTTCAATATGCTGCCTTAGAAACATCTTGGCAGCAAGCAATATATCTGTATCGTCGTCAACAATTAATAGCCTGGCCTTTATTTTTGTCATCTGGAATTAAATTTTTGTACCTCTATTCAAAATATGTTACTAAAATAGTACAATATGTTCATGTGTGTACAAAAATATGGACGAATTCGAACATAATTAGTTACAAATTTTAACAATTTATTTATATACGCTTGTTATTTAAGGCATTATGCTTATTGGCATGGACTTAGTTAAACAATGTTAAGAAATATTAAAATTAGGTTAAGTTTGTAGGTCATGATAGTTACAAATGCATTAACAAAGGTATTTAAGTCGGAAGGTGTTGAAACCCTTGCACTTAAGGAGGTTAGTTTAAAAGTCAACCAGGGTGATTTTATTGCCATTATGGGACCTTCGGGATGTGGTAAGACCACCCTTTTAAACTTATTGGGATTAATTGATGAGCCTACAGCCGGGAAATATTTTTATTTCGGACAAGATGTTTACACACTTAGCGAACGTCAAAAGACGGAATTAAGAAAACAAAACATTGGTTTTGTATTTCAAAATTTCAATCTTATTGATGACTTAACAGTATATGAAAATATTGAGTTGCCCTTAATTTATCTTGGATGGAAGAAAAAGGCCCGTAAAGAAAGGGTAGTGGAGGTTATTAATAATATGGAACTGGATCATAGACAAAAACTATTTCCAATGCAACTTTCAGGCGGACAACAACAAAGGGTTGCTGTTGCGCGTGCCATAGTTGCAAAACCTCCATTACTTCTTGCTGATGAACCCACAGGAAATCTGGATTCCCTTCACGGAGAGGAAGTTATGAGTATTTTGGGCAGACTGAATAATGAGGGAACAACAATTATAATGGTAACACACTCACAATCGGATGCAGCTTATAGTCGTAAAATTGTTCATCTTTTCGACGGTCAAATAATTAATGAAAACATTATTAAAGGTTCATAAAATTGCTTGTAAATTATCTTAAAATAGGGTTTAAAATATTGTATCGGCAAAGAGGATATTCCTTGCTGAATATTATAGGTTTGTCCCTTGGAATTGCCGTTTTTGTTTTCATTTATCTTTATGTTCAGAGTGAATTCAGATACGACAGGCATTGGAATGATGATGACCAAATTTATCGAGTTAGTACAGAGTATAATATCAATGAACAGAAAGAACTGGTTGCGCTTACTCCCTTTGTTTTATCCAACAGCATCAATAGTAATTTGGATGGAGTTGAATGTGTAAGCAAAATATTTTTCTCCGACCCTTCGGATGTGAATGATATGTCAACCCTGATTTATAACGATATTGTTCATGAAGTTCCCGATATAACTCTTGGAGACTCAAATGTTTTCAGAATTTTTAATTTCGATTTTATTGAAGGAAACGCTTATAGTGCACTTGAAAAACCAAATTCAATTGTAATTTCTACGGAAGTTGCATCGATGATATTTGGTAATAACAAAGCTTTGGGAGAAAAACTAAAGACTCACATACGTGAATACACCGTTACAGGAGTTTTTGAGAAGAAAGGTAAACCCACACACCTATTTTTCGATGCTATAGTTTCTGTTAACTCCTTAAATCAAGAAAGATTGGGAACTATGCCCACTGATTGGTTTTGGATGAGTTGTTATACTTATGTTAAACTTAAAGAAAATATTGAAAAAGAGGATTTTGAATATGAGCTAAACGAATATACTAATGCCCAAATCCAAAAATTCATACAACAGTCGGAAGTAAGTTTAAGAGGCGTTATGAATTTTAGTCTCGAATCGGTTACCGATGTTCATTTTAATACCTCATTACTTTACGATAATCCTGAGAACGTTGATAAATTATATTTATTAGTTTTTGCCATTATTGCTGGTTTTATTCTGCTAACCGCATCTATTAATTATGTAAATCTGGCAACAGCAAGGTCATTAAAAAGGGCAAAAGAAATTGGTGTATTTAAAGTGCTGGGTGCAATTAAACGTCAGTTGACCTTGCAATATATAAGCGAGTCGCTGATATTAACCACTTTAGCATTTATATTTGCTCTTTCTTTGGTTGAAATCCTTATGCCACAATTCAATGTTTTGGTTGACAAAGATTTGACATTGATAGGTAGCCTATTTTCACCTGATGGAATTGTTTTTGGGCTAATACTCATCTTATTAATATTTACATTGTCCATATTAAGTGGCTATTTTCCGGTATTTGTATTGGCATATTTGCAACCTGCCAATGTATTAAAGGGCAACCGATTATTAATTAGCAAGCATGGAGAAACCCGCTTTACAACTGCTGGTTTAAGAAAATTTCTTGTAACAACTCAATATATTGTGGCTATTAGTATGATTATAAGTACGATAATCATTTACCAGCAAATGATGTTTTTAAAGAGTTACGATTTAGGCTTCAACAGTAATAATGTAATGGTAATTAATCTTCCGCAAGACACTGCTTTTAGGGATAGATCGCATGACTTTATTGAAGATATGACAAATAACGATAATGTATTGATGTCGGCTGTAGCCGGAAATATACCGGGTTATACAACAGGCAGGATGATGTATTATGTTAACGATTCGAATAATATTAAAACCCTGAGTGTTTTTTTGGTAGGTTCAAATTTTTTTAAATTACTTGAAATACCATTGGTTGAAGGAAGTTTCTTTGTTGAAAGACCAAATGATGATAGTTCATTGGTTTATATAGTTAATAAGGCTGCTCTCGATACTCTGGGTGAAAGAAATTTGGTAGGGAAAAATCTCATTGGCTCTACTGGTACTTCAGGAGAGGTAATTGGTGTAGTAAGAGACTTTCAGTTCTCATCATTGTATAACGGGATAAATCCACTGGTTATAATGTTTTCTGAAACCAGAACCCGCTATTTATTGCTCAAGTTGAAAGATGGGTGCCAGCAAGATATTATTGAACACATAAATAAGGTATGGAATAAACATAACCGAACTCAATATTTGCACTATACTTATCTTGATGATAAACTGGAAAGTTTGTATAAGGGTGATTATAAAATGCTGTCCTTATTTACCTATTTTTCCATCTTTGTTATTTTCATAGCAAGTTTAGGATTATACGGACTTTCATCATTCTTAATAGAACAACGGACAAAAGAATTAGGTATTAGAAAAGTTCTGGGCGGTTCAGCAAAAAGCATATTGTTGCTGCTTGCTAAAGACTACCTGAAACTTGTTCTAATTGCCGGAATTATTGCTTCGCCTATCGTTTATTTCCTTATGGGTAAGTGGTTAGATACATTCGCCATTAGTACTCAACTCAATATTTGGATGTTTATTTTTAGTATAGCATTAGTTCTGTTAATTGCGCTTTTTACTGTTTATATCCGTGCTCGTAAAGTAATCAAAGAAAGACCATCCAGATCATTATCTTTTGAATAAAACGGATGGCCTTATAACTCTATAATACAATTAATTACCTAAATATGATTGTACAACCAAATTACGATTTTCAACATGAGTTTTTAGTTCTTCAACTGCCCGGTCAAAGTCGCCCGGACTTTGAAGAAAACTATAATCTGTTTCTTCAGCATAAGCATATTCTTTTAAAAGTTGATAATTTTCATCGTAAACCGACTGCATAGCAGATGGAATAAAAACTTCATCCACAAATTGCTTTACATAGGTTTTATATAAACTTTCATATTCATCAATATCCATTATGTATCTTATTAATGGCCAGTTGTTTCCTACTTCCTGAAGGGAAATACTCAAAGCACCGCCCATTTTTCCATCCTGAAATGCCTCATTATTATCCCATGGAATCCAGGTTAATTTATTGTCGGAAGGGTTGTTGTACAGATAATAATTATGAGTCATAACACCATAGGTATCCCAGTTTTGAATCACCGTATTCGCAGCAAGCCATTTCACAAAAATATCAGTATTAAAAACAGCATTTAACTCCGACTTCCATTTTTCGGTATTTGTTGTTCTTTCGCTGCTATTTATAATATTGTAGAGCGATTCCACATCAGTATAGTCTCCAATATCCTCATTTGTCTTCTTTTCCATTTCGCTATCATTATAGGTTCCCTGGGCAAAACTTGCAGCATCTCCGTCTGGTTTATAAAGATTTCCCGATCCATCGCTAAACTGTGAATCGAGTACTGTATCATCTACCTCTTCCACAAGGGCATAAACACCATAATACTGAGGTCCATCACCATGATCAATATAAACAATACAGAATGCTGTTTGAGCCGAAACTAATCCAAATTCTCTGAACATATCTGCCCCTATTTTTTCTCTCATCAAACTGGCATCGTCATAATTATTGTTGAGGTTTAGTTGCTTAAAGCCATAGAATCTTTGATTTTTTAATTCCGGAAATTCATCTTCAAACTCATCGAAATCAAGTTTTATTGAAAGTTTGTTATTTCCCATTTGGTAAGTGGAGAATAAACTGGAGTTTCCTTTAAATCTCATCCCTACATTATACCATTCTATTCCATTGAACTTTAGATTACAATTCTTCCATACTGGAGTAAAATCGCTAAAATTACCTCCACCACCGCCGGGTCCCGGGCCTCCTCCCGATCCAATATTTTCGGCTAAATCGTCCTGCATGGCATTCCAGTTATCACTGCTTATTTCTATGTCGAAACGTAGCACTTTGTTTTGCTCAAATACTATTTCGTAATTTGGCTCCACATTATTGCTGTGTGTTTCTTCTGTCCAGTCAGGATAAGTTGTTGAGTTGTCTTCAGTAGTTAGTTCTGCTTTTCTGCATCCCAGTGCAATACCTAAAAATAATAAAATACTGAGGGAAATCATAATACGTAGTTTCATGGCTTTATAATTTTAATTTATAAGAAAATCCAATAATGTTTTTGTTTTTATATGCTTGTAAATAGTAATCGAACTTATAGTAAACACTTATAAAATTGTGCTTAAACAGTTTATAGTCTAATTCTGCTTTATACCTTATTTTATATAGTTGATTATCATCTATTTGATGATACAGTTCCGCAGCTATAGAGGGAGTTATTTTATTTTTTGGGATATCGTATTTTAAGGATAGTTTATATCTCAAAAAATTGTCCTTCTGACTATCATAAATATCATCGGAATAATTAGTGTATTTTAAACGAAAGACAGGAGAGAAGTCATTTATCTTGTTTTTGTAGGTAGCGCTTAAGCCAAAACGTTGCGATAATTCTGTATCTTTTCCTTCTCTTGGATTTACAATAAACCTATAATTTCCCCCAACATAAAAATGCTTAATAAGTTTATAGGAAAGTTCTGTCTCCAGGAGATATTTTGCCACGGAAAAACTCTCATCAAAACGTATTTCAGGACTAATATTGATTTTTAGTTTTTTCAGTGGTTTTATTTGCAAATCAAAGTTTACTCTACTTTGGAAATCGTTTTCTACTTCCTGAGCTGATGCTGAAAAAGAAGTAATCAAAACACACAATATAAATAGAGTTGGTATATTTATAAGTAATTTTTTCATGACTGTAAATTTTTAGTAGTACCGTTAACATTAAAAAACAGGGTTATTTCTGCAACATCCTTTAAAAAATCGATTTTTACGATTTCGTAACGCTTTATATCTATACCTGTTCTGTCCTTTAAATCCTTCAGAAGTTCAATGTCATTTTTTGAGTGGATATTTTCAATTTTCTCATAAATTAGTTTTATTGATTGTTCTTGCTTAAGCATAAGTCTGGCTTCCAGTATCCATAAACAAAACAATATTGCTGAATTGGTGAATATCAGTTCGGCATAACTTACTTTTTTACTGGAAAGTGCATTTATAACCGATATGCCAATTATCACAAAGAGATAGGTCATTTCTTTAATGGGAATGGCTGAAGTACGGTAACGGATTATACCAAATATTGCGAATAGTCCGAAGGCAAAACCGAGTTCTAATTTCACACTATTTAATAATGTACTTAGTAAGAAAATAATTACGCCTATTGCTAAGTAACTAAAATAGAAATCTTTACGGCGGCTGTTTTTTGCGTATATGAAGTGAACGGCAATAAATATCAGTGCAGTATTAAGAATAAACCGAACTACCAAGTGAGTAAAATCTTCCACATTAATTAGTTTAATTCCGAGGAATCGAACTTGATCTTCCCAATTTTCAACCAAGGGTAGTAATTCGTTTACCACTGCTTCGCTTTTTTCTACTATTGTTAATCCTGCCATTTCAATTTATATTGAGTTTAGTATTTAGTTCTTTTTCTATATATCGCAACTTAGGCTTAAAAGCATTTTTCTTTACATCATTGTCGACAATACTTTTACCAATACAATATTTACTAAAGCCTGATGCCTTTAAACGGGAGTCTCTCAATGCAATTGATAATGCTGAATTTTTTGCACGCCCGTCTGCTTTTATTTCTACTACTACTAGATTATTTAAAATCAAATGTTTGTTTTTAAAATTAAATTCTAAATTTAAATCGATAGTGCATCGTTCCTTAAAATTTTTGTTTACCAGAGTAATGCGTGTAAACTGATTTTGAAGTGAAAGATCCAGACAATCAGCAATAAAAGGCGTTGAGAATTTAATAAACTGCTTTTCCTTTTCGGAGAACTCATTCCTAAAATTATTAGTAGGGATACGTTTTTTTATGGTACGACCTTTATTATTTTTGAATTTAATTTCCAGAAATCCTATATCAGAAATCGCATAATTTCTTTTCCTTATTTTATATCTGTTTAATTTACCATTGTGATGAGCGGTAAACATGGAATTTTCAGCAGTATCGAAATATATTGTTGAATATGGCATTGCTGTTTCCCCTGATATTTCGAGTATGTAATAATCATCCTGTACTTTTTTTAAAATGGATTTTAGCACATCTGCCCTGAACCAATATTTTCTATCTGTTCTGTTCATCAGTTTTACCTTATCCATTTGATCCAGTGAAATACTTGAAAATGATTTTGTGATTTGCATGATGAAATAATTAAGGATGAATAAATATTAACCTTTAAATTGTATATGCAAATAACGATAGTAAGGTGTGCTATAAAAAATTAAATCAACGTTTGGGTTTATTTTGTCAACGAATGGATATTATTTAACTGAGAACAGGAGAGTAACTCACTCATTATAATTCATCCTATCCAAAAGCATTAATAAAGGTATGGGCTTGTCAGTTTGCAATATATCAGGATTTAGTTTTAATGCCTGTTTATTACCAATATCTGTTTTGGCTCCCCACATCATAACATAAATTCCCATTTTGTGGGCATATTCAATAGTATCGGGACTTGTATTAACCGAAGCTCCTATACCAAAAATCTGGTTTTCAACGGCATCATCAACATAAAATCCCACTAGAAAGCCTTTGTTTGTTAGCCCAAGATCTTTTGCCATCGTAAGAAAACCAAGGTCACCTTCAATAAATACATTTCCCGACATATCATATTTATGACATATCCTCTTTATTGCTGATAAAAAAGTCTTTCGATATTCATCGTCATATGTGTGGTCGGCATCCAGTTTACAATCGAAGGAAAAATAGTATTCATGTAGATTCTCGATGGAAGAAAACAGTTCGTCAACAGAAACAATTTTTACATCCGATTGAATTGCATTGTATTTACAGTCGGCTATTTCGTCCCAATTATAATCATATATTTTGCCTGAACATTTTGTTCTGTTATCCAGACTCTCGTTATGAAATAGAACCAATATACTGTCTTTTGTTATTTGAATATCCATTTCACTACCATCCGCTCCAATTTCAAGTACCGGCAGGATAGATTCCAAAGTGTTACCAGGATATTGAAAGTGATCGCCCATTCCTCTATGACCTAGTATCATTAAAGTATTATGGTTAAGGTTTTTAATACTATAATCCTCTTTTTTATCGCAACTTATTAATACAGAAAAAGTCAATATCAACAAAAGAAGACTGTATTTTTGAAATTTAATCCTCATTTGTTTTTATGTTTTTTATTTCCAAAGGCGTAACCTAACATTAGGTTAATTGTGGCCCAAGACGAGTTGTTAGAACTTTTCCAGAAAGAGTTTTGAGGATATAATTCCTTAATATTGTTCTTTGAAGAATTTGAATATATTTTTGAGAAAATCGAAATATTCAGGTCAACCGTAAGTCTGCTGAAAGCAATGTATTGCACACCTGCCCCTCCTCCAATATTAAATCTGTAGGTTGAAATTTTAAAACGATCGGTTTTATTTGAATATGAATCAAACACTTTTTTTTTCATGAAGTATTGGTAGTAATCAAATTTTATACTAACATATATGTCAAAGTGAGACTTTTGTATTGGTCTCAACACTATATATTTAGCCGATGGGATAATATGGTACCCACTAATTCGAACCTCTTCAGTAGTATATGAAAATCCTTGATTTTCATCGAAGTAGTCATGAAATTTTGTAAAAGTATAATCCTGAAATTTTCCGAAATCTGTCATTAAGGTTAATGAAAAATCTCTACTTATATTTCTCTGGTATTCAAGCCCTAACCACTTTTGATTTAAATTATTGAATAATGGTGGAAGAGAAATAAGGTTTATTTGTACAATGTTTTTTTTAAAAGAATACAAACTATCATTTTGCCCAATCGTAACTAAGAATGAACACAGTATAATTATTGTTAGTGAAAGTTTCTTTTTGATAATTACTATTTTAAAGATTAGGTATAATTACACACATGCCTATGCTTTTTTATTAGTAAGTGTTAAGCAGTGAAAACAAATTTAATAGATTAAATCTAATTTAAGTTAATTATGGAAATATTTTTTTATTTCATACCGGATAAGGCGATACAAAAATTCACTTTTCTACCCCTATGCTTTACTTTAGGGAAAATGTTAAATATTTTTTTAGTCTTTTAAAATAGTGGAGTTTTATTAATTAAACTAGATCCCCAACTGCTCCTTAAGTCCTTTTATGCGCGATTTACTGACATTGGCGCTACTGCCATCTTTAAGAATAACTGCATAAGTTTCTTTACCGTATTTCTCAATTTTATTGATATGGTTAATATTAATAATATGAGAGCGGTGAACACGTGTAAACGTTTCCTGGGGCAGAGCAGTTTCAAAATAATTCATGGTTTCTTTTTTCAGGTATTTTCCTTTTGGGGTAATAATTTCCACATAATCATCCTGAGCCACCAATTGGATAATATCTGTAACATCAACTTTGTCAATTTTATTACCAGTTTTGATGAACAATCTTTCAATAATTTCAGTATCCTCTTTTATTTTGTTACTAAGGGATTTGATATTATCTAACTGTTTTTTATTGCTCTGCAGTCTCATGAAAACTTTGTCGATGGCTTCCTTAAAACGCTGGCGTGAAAAAGGTTTCATTAAATAATCTACTGCGCTTAATTCAAATGCTTTTATTGCATACTGATCGAAGGCAGTGGTAAAAATAACTTCAGGCATTTCGTCGATAAGTTCCAGCATTTCAAAACCGGAAAGTTTAGGCATTTGAATATCAAGAAAAACCAAGTCGGGTTTATTATTGTTTATAGCCTTTACACCTTTAAAGCCATCTTCACATTCTTCAATAAGTTCCAGATTATCATAATCTTTTAAATAAGCCTTTACTAAATCTCTTGCAGGCTGCTCATCTTCAACTATTATAACTCTTAACTTGTCCATATTCAAAGATAATAAATTTTTAGTTTTTATTTTTGGCTGTATGATCAATGGGAAATTTAAGTTTTGCTGTGAAAGTTAATTTTTCAGCAATGGTTTCCAATAAATCCTGTCGTTGATAGATTAACTGTAATCTCTTTTTTATATTCGAAAGCCCAATACCATTGCCAACTTTTTTAACTGCTTCTGGATCGTAATCATTACTTATTTCAATAAATACATAATTTTTTTGTATCCCACACTTAAGTTTTACAAGCACTTCTTCCGAACTATTATAAACACCATGTTTTATGGAATTTTCTATTAAAGGTTGTAAAATCATATTTGGAATTCGCATTTTAGAGCATTTATCAGAAACTTCGGAAACGAAGTTAAGTCTTTTGCCAAATCTTACTTTTTCAATATCCAGATATCGGTTCAAATTATCAATTTCTGCTGCAAGGCTGGTCTGTTCATTTTTATCATGACTTAGGGAGTAACGAAGGAAATCGGAAAGTTTAATAACCATTTCCTGTGCCTTGTCGGGATTGGTTATGGTAAGCGAACTGATGGAATTTAAACTATTGAATAAAAAGTGTGGATTTATTTGTGACTTAAGGGCGGTGAGTTCTGCTTCTTTTACAAGGTTTTGAAGGTCGGATTCTACCTTTAGTTTTTCCTGTAAGTCTTCATAATAAAGCATTACATAATAAAACATTATGAAAAACATATAGAAGAAAATTCCACTTATAACTCTCCAGGGTAAACTGTCGTTTAAAAATTGCAGATAAGATTTATCATCGCCATAAAGGCCTCTCAGCAGAAAATAATTTATTAGAATCCAAATTACAATTACCACCAGACCTGTAATTAAATGGCTGATTATCAGGTCGAATGTTTTTTGTTTCTCTCTAAGGTTAAAGCGAATAACAAACCAAAGGTTATATCCAATGATAGCAAATGTAAAATTAAATAATGCGGCATCGGCCAACGAAATTGTGCCTGCTATATCGTAGAAAAAATTAAGAATTATGGTATGGATTCCGAAGATTACGGTCCATACCATAAGAAATGATAGTAATGATGATCTGTGCTTTGATATAGGATTCAGCATAGATTATATTTTAGTAGTTTTTAACTTCAATTCCACCGAACATTGCGAATCCTTTTAGAACTAATGTTTTGCCAGAATCACCGTCGGAGGGACGAATACTTCTCTTATCACTAAATCCACCGAACATTGAAAATATATCCGACTTTACTCTCCAGTCTTCAGGAATTATAAGTTTCGATCCTCCAAACATGGTGAACAAATCTATAACACAACCTTCAGAAGAAATTTCAGAGTTTTTTAAATCGAATTCAGAACCTCCAAAAATTGCAGTTATTCTTCCGCCTTTAAAATTATTTGATTGTACTCTTTTATTGCCACCTCCAAGTATAGAAATATCATCCAGATAGTCCATATCCATTTCACTTGTTTTCCCTCCCGGGGTATTAAATGTGTTGGTAGTATGTCCTGAGCCATGGCTTCTTCTTCTTGTAAGAATAATTGCTCCCACACCAATTAGTACCAATGGCCAAAATACCTGGTTTAGTCTAATATTGTATTGGAATATGCTTGGTAACCAGAAAAGAATTCCAAGTCCGATTAGTACATATGCGGTATTCTTTCTTTCAGGAGATGACAGCATTACAATTCCAATACCTATCATCAGTGTTTTCCATGAGAAGATATAATAACTGATATTGAAATATACCAAATCAAAAGTATCGAAAAACAGCAGTGCTCCGGCTACTATCAGTAGGCCTCCTGCGAGCATCTTTTTATCTAAGTGTTTATTATTATTATTTTCCATTGTTTTCTTATTAAATTCAAGGGCAAAACTATCTTAATAAGCAACTAAAGTAAATAATAATTCGGTAAATGGGAGAATAATATCGGTGAATTGAGATTTAGTTTAGGATAAACTGTTTATTCATGAAAATAAACTCGTTTTACGCGGCGCGAAATGCGACTTAGTATTTCATAAGGAATAGTTTCTGCCTTCTTAGCCAATTCATCAACGGTGTGCTTTGCGTCGAAAACTATCACGTCGTCGCCTTCTGATGCATCAATGTTTTCCAGATCTACCATACACATGTCCATACAGATATCGCCTATTATGGGTGCAGGCTTATCTTTTATCCAAAGTTCACCACCTTTATTACTTAAATTTCTTGCCAGGCCGTCAGCATATCCAATTGAAACTACTCCAATTTTCATGTCTTTTTCCGCAATAAAACTTCTGTTATAACTAATTGATTCGCCTTTTTTAATGTGGTTAATTTTCGAAATAATAGATTTTAAACGTGTTACATTACTGATTTTGTTTTTGTCTTCTTTTGCTCCGGCAACACCATAAAGTCCTATTCCCAACCTAACCATATCGAAATGAGCCTCAGCTAATCTGCTAATTCCAGCAGTATTTAAAATATGTTTCAGTACTTTGTGTGGAACAGATTCAATAATAGAATCTGACATGCTGTTGAATTTTTCTATTTGTTGTCTGCTAAAATCGTCAAATTCACTTTTATCGCTGCCTACCAAATGCGAAAATACCGATTGAACGTACAGAAAAGGTTTATTGATTAAATTCTCAACTAATTCTGGAATTTCTTCCTCTCTGAAACCAAGCCGATTCATGCCGGTTTCCAGTTTGATATGAATTTTTACCGGTTTATTATTAGGTAGTAAATTATCCTTAATTGTTTTCTCGAGAAGATTTAATGCTCTGAAACTAAATATTTCCGGTTCCAGATTATATTTAATCATAGTATCGAAAGAATGTTCCTCAGGACTCATCACCATTATGGGTGTTTTTATGCCTGCTTTTCTGAGTTCAACTCCTTCGTCGGCATAGGCAACTCCCAGGTAATCAATATTATGAAATTCTAAAAGGTTGGCTATTTCAAATCCTCCGCTACCATATGAAAATGCTTTTACCATTGCCATAATCTTAGTTTCGGACTTAAGTTTACTTCTGAAATAATTCAGGTTTTCAACCATGGCACCAAAGTTTATTTCCAATACAGTTTCGTGTAATTTTTGCTGCAGTTTCCTGCTGATGCGTTCGAACTCAAATACCCTTGCCCCTTTTAAAAGAACAATTTGATTGGCAAATGTTGAAAATGAAAAGTTGGTAAGAAATTCATTGGTACTTTTATAAAAAGTTGCATCCTCATTAAACTTATCTGCCTGACGGGAAATATTACTTCCTATTCCAATAAATTTATTTATGTTTTTATCATCGATGAGTTTGGCAACAGCAGTATAAAGTTCAACATCATTTTTTCTGCTTTGCAGAATGTCAGATAAGATAACTACTGTTTTTCTACCACTTACTTCAGTATTACTCTGTTGTTTTAAAAAGTCGATTGCAATGCTAAGTGAGTTGAAATCTGAATTATAGGAGTCGTTAATTATAATGCAATTGTTAGTTCCTTCCTTTAATTCAAGCCTCATGGCTATTGGTGTTAAGGAAAGCATACGATTGGCAATAACTGTGTTTTCATAATTCATTAAAAGCATTAACGACCAGCAGTGTATTGCATTTTCTATGGAAGCATCATCAGTGAAAGGAATTGTGATTGAGATTCTAGTTTCTTCAAAAATAGCCTCAATATTAGTTTGTTGTGCTTCTTTTTGAATTTTAGTAATCATCAAATTACTATCTTCCTGCTTTCCCCAAATGAAACTATCAACCTTTTTTAGTATTTCCGATTTGATAATAATCTCATGCACATCTTTTTGATCTGAATTGAATATCAGAGTATCGACATGAGTAAAGAGTTTTAATTTTTCGCCTATTTTTTGTTTTTGGTTAATAAAATTTTCATCGTGAGCCTGACCGATATTTGTAAAAATTCCAATATTTGGTTTAATAATATTTTGCAGGTTTTTCATTTCTTCCGGTTCGGAAATTCCTGCCTCGAAGATAGCCAGTTCATTGGTTTTATCCATTTGCCATACGGAAAGAGGAACCCCAATCTGTGAGTTATAACTTTTCGGACTCCTTACTATCTTTTTATCTTTATACAGTAGTTGGTAAAGCCATTCTTTAACAACTGTTTTGCCATTACTGCCTGTAATGCCAATTACCGGAATGTTAAATTGTTGACGGTGAGCAGCAGTGAGGCTTTGAAGTGCTTCAGTAGTATCTTTTACCACAAAAAATACTGCCTTTGAAAATTCACTTTTAATGTATTCTTTATTGGAAATTACAAAATAGAGGAGACCTTTTTTATAAAGTTCCTCTATATACTTATGTCCATTGTTACGTTTTGAGATTAGTGCAAAAAACAGACAATTATCCGGGTTTATTAGTCTCCGGCTATCAATAAGGATATCCTTAATTTTAAGGGATTCAATTGATTCTGTTGAAACTATTTCAGCCTTTAAAATTTCACTTATTTGATTAGAAGTATATTCGTAATGATACATTATTGTGATTTCCTGTCTTCTGCATTTCTATTATTCGATTTTTTCTCGAATAACCCGAAAGGAAGAGGGTTTGAATTCTCTTCGTCGTATTTTTTTCTTGCAATAAAAATATCTTTTGCAAGGTAAATTGCTTCTCTCATTGATGTTGAAGATGCCGTTCCTGAACCTGCTATGTCGTAAGCAGTTCCATGAGCAGGGGAGGTGCGAACAATTGGCAATCCTGCGGTAAAATTTACTCCCCCATTAACAGCAATGGTTTTAAATGGAGCAAGTCCCTGATCGTGGTACATTGCTAAAACCCCATCATATTTTGATAATTCCATAGAACCAAAAAAGCCATCAGCGGCAAAAGGACCATATGCAAGTATTCCATTTTTTTTAGCCTTAATTAAAGCAGGCAGTATGATGTTCTCATCTTCAGTACCCAACAATCCTTTGTCGCCTATGTGAGGGTTAAGTCCCATAACTGCAATTTTAGGCCTGGGTATACCAAAATCTCTAACTAACGAATTATGGAAAACTTCAAGTTTCGAAAGTATCAACTCTTCATTTATAGTATTTGAAATTTCCTTTACAGGAATATGACCGGTAACCGTGCCAACCCTAAGTTGGTTGTGAACCATTAGCATAAGATAATTTTCAACGCCAAATTCATTAGCCAAATATTCAGTATGTCCGGGGAACTTAAATTCCTCTGATTGTATATTGGCTTTGTTAAGCGGAGCAGTAACTAATACATCAATTTTTTCTTCCTTGATTTCTTTTACAGCCTGTTCTAAAGCCTTAAATGCCATAGCGCCTGCCTCCTGAGTCGATTTACCGGATTCTACTTTAAACTCTTCGTTGGAAATATTTACGATATTTACTTTACGAACATATAAATCTGACGCACTTTGGGTAACATTATAATTGAAGTCTTTATGTTTTGTAAGTTTACGGTAATACGCTAATACTTTTGATAAACCGTAAATAACAGGTATAAATAATTCAACTAGCCTGTTGTCGTTAAGCGCATTAATAATAACCTCATAGCCTACTCCATTAAAATCGCCATGGGTGATTCCTATTTTAATATTGTTGTTTTCTTCCTTTTGATTCATTGTGCAAAATTATTATCTGCAAATGTAAGGATTTTGCACTTAAATGGTTTTTATATTATTAAACTTAAAAATATTTAATTAAGCAAATTAGGATTTAAAAATGAAGAGCCCAAAACGCTGAAAAATACTAATTGTAATCAATTATTAAATAATCTTCCAGCCATTTAGTAAGGCTTTCTTCAAGTTCTTTGGGGGATACAGGTTTTGTTATAAATCCTAGCATGCCGGCATTTAGACATTTTTCTTTGGATTCCCCAAGAACATTAGCGGTCATAGCAAGAATTGTAGGTGGTTTTTTATTATTCTCTTCGCAATATTTAAGTATTTTTTCAGTCGCTTCAAGGCCATCCATTTCAGGCATTTGAACATCCATTAATACCATTTGGAAATCTTTGTTTTTACAGGCTTCCAATGCTAATGCTCCGTTTTCTGCAATTTCGGGCATAATACCAAACTTATTCAGTAAACTTGTTGTAACCTTTTGATTTATAAGATTATCTTCAGCAACCAATACATTTACACCATCGAATTTTATTTGTGTTTTTTTTACTTCTTTTGATTCTTCAGTTTCTTTTTTTGGTGCAGCAATACTATCTTGCAAGGCTTTCCACAGGCTTATTTCACGAGCAGGTTTAAGAATATACGAACTGAATAATTTTTGTTCCTCTTTATTAAATTTCACCTTGATGGAAGATAATAATATTATTGGCAGATTCTTGCCATTATCAAGTTCTCGGATTTTCTTTGCCACTTCAATGCCGTCAATATCAGGCATTTGCATATCAATTATAGCAAAATCATATTCTTGCTGCCTTATGAATGCCAGAATTTCGTTATAGTTGCTACCCAGGGAAACATCAATACCCCAATTCTCGAGTTGTGATGATAGTATTTTTAGATTAGTATAATTATCATCAAGAATTATTGCTTTATTACCTTTAAATGTATATTTATTAGTTTGGAAAATGTTTTCACCCTGACTAATATCCTGTTCCACCAATATTGTAAATGAAAAAGTGGAACCCTTATCAATTTCCGATTCAACCCAGATTTCGCCGTTCATAAGATTTACAAGTTTTTTAGAAATGGCCAGGCCCAGTCCTGTACCTTCAAATCTTCTTGCTATTGATGAATCCACCTGCGAAAATGATTGAAATAGTCTGTCCATTTTCTCTTTTGGAATCCCTATTCCTGTATCTTTCACTTTAAATAGGAGTTCATAAAAAATTCCGTCCTTTTTATTCACTGAAATGGATAATATTACTTCTCCCTTTATGGTAAACTTAATGGCATTATTTATAAGGTTAACAAGTATCTGCTTAAGCCTTTGTTCATCTTTTAAGATAAATCGAGGCACATCGGGATCTTTCTGAAAAAGTATTTCCAGATTTTTTTTAGCTGCGTTTGTGCTTAGGATGCTTAGTACTTCTTCAACACAATTAAACAAATCGAATGAATGTTTTTCCAACTCCATTTTACCTTGTTCAATTTTTGAGAAGTCGAGTATATCGTTAATTACAGTTAGCAGATTTTCACCACTTATTCTTATAGTGTCAACAAATTCTTTTTGTTCGTTGGTAAGTTTTGTTTGTTGTAATAATCCTGTCATTCCTATAACACCGTTCATAGGGGTTCTTATTTCATGGCTCATGGTTGCCATAAAATCTGCTTTTGCTTTTGCACCCATTTCTGCTTTTTCTGTCGCCGATTTAAAATATGATGCAAATCGGTATGACAGAATTAATGATTGGAAAAAGAAGAATAATATATATCCTATAAAATAAATAAAAGGCAAATGAGGGAGGTAGCCTAAGTAGTTAAATACCTGTAGATTAATTACAATAAATAGAAAGAGAAAGCTAATTACAGCAAAATGCGATCCGGAGAGTTTATGTCTGTTGGCATTAACAATAATATAAGTTCCGTAAATCACATAAATTACTAGTGCTACCAAAAAAGGATCTATACTTAAAGTAAAAATTCGTGATGGAAAAAATAAGGTAGTAATTACAAGAATTAAGGATGTAATCTTTAAAAAGTTGGCCATTATTTTGGAAGTTTCCTGAGGGTAAAGGATTTCCAGAAATCTCATAAAAAGGAAAACACTTAAAAACAAAGTTAGGTACTCAAGTCGTGTTGTTATTTCCCAACTTATAGGAGGCAGAATGCCATGAAGGAAGTACATGTCGGTTCCGATAATTCTATAACTATAAACTATGCAAAACAGAGAGAAATAAAGTACTGCTTTGTTATGACGACCGAACATAAATAATCCTAGGAAAAACAGTCCGCCCATGATTAATGCCCCTGTTAGCAATAGGGTTGTGCTTAGTTCAATTTCCCTTGCCTTAAGAAGTTTTTGCGAGTCTCCAATTTCTATTGGGAGTGAGGTTCCTCCTTTACTATGGGAATAGTTAGAAATCTGCAGAATTAATTCAAGACTATCCGATTTATCATTGATCGATTTTGTAATAGGTAACCAATAAGGTGTTGATTTTTCCTTTGATTTTCCTACCGTACCATTTTTACTAAAGGGTTTTCCGTTAATAAAAAGTAGGTACTCATCGTAAAAAGAAGGGACATTTAGTGCCAAAAGCTCACTTGTAGGACAATTTTTTATCAATAACTTATAAGTTGCATAACCGAGGGAACTAAACTCAATGCTATCAGACTTCATGTTATTCCAAAGCATTGGAAATTCAGTATATAAAGGCTTAATATTATTTGGAAAATCCTCAGGGAAAAGGATTTTTTTCCAATAGAATTCCCATTCTCCATTTAAAGCCAGGGTACCATCTTTACTAAAATCCCAATTTCGTAAATCTATAACCCCCTTTATTACAATAGGAGTTTCTTTGTTTGTAGGTTCCTTAGAATCAGCAGCGTGACTGATAAAAAATAATAATACAAACATTAAATATCTGATATATTGCTTGTTTATCATTATATGTTAAATGAAAAAACTAATATACGTTTTTTTTATTTACGCTGATAGGGATAAAAAACTAAGGGTGCAAATTATCTTAATATGAGTAGGTGAAAAATCAGAGTGATATACAAGGAGGTAAAGTATTAGTAAAAAGAAAAGGGACTAACTCGAAAGTCAGTCCCTTTTATATTAAAATACTATTATTTTTTACGAAATTAGTTCCCTGAAGGCGCTGAATAAATAAGGTTGCTGGTTCTATATCCACTAAAATCTTTATACCAGTCGGCATAATTATTACCACCGCTTTCTGCCCACTCGCCAAAGTGTAAGTAAGCACCTGTGATATCCTGAAATTCTATTACCCAATCAAAATCATCTGATATATTAATTGCCCAAGGCAAATTATTTTCAGTTACAAAGTACTTTCCTGCGGCAGGGTTTGAAGCATCTTCCTGTGTTCCAAAGTATGAATCATCCATTAAATCTGAGGGTTCATAATTTGGAAGGTGTATTTCCAGACCTCTAATGCCAGGACTTCCATCAACAACAGCATTAACAATAATGAATGGATTAAAAGCACCTATATCTAATTGGTTATATGTAACAGCACCATCAACAAAACTTATGTTTACAGTCATTGTAACCGGGTCAATGAAATCATATTCTTCCTGAGTGTTAACTCCAATTCCTCCGGTTGTTTGCGGCATAACACGGCGAACATCATCGAACACCACAATAGTTGCCTTACTTTGTCCTGCTTCCACACCATTACCAGCAATATTGAATACAGAGGAACCTGCTATATCATACCCAGTAACAGATTGAATATCTGATGGTTCTACATTGGGTAAAGTAAAGGCAAATCCGTTGTGTAATGTAGCACCATATGCTTTGATTACAAATGTTGCTACGATATTTTGAACAAATTCCTGATTATCCTTAGATATATTGAATTCGTAATCAATTACTAAATCGTTGAAGTCATAGTCGCCTTTTCCTGGCCATAAATCTTCAAATGCCAATGTTCCGTCAAACTGATCTGTAGGTGGGGTAACTGGAGGTTCAGGATCGCCACAACCAGTGATTGTTTCCTGAAGATCTACATTTCTTGGAGTTTCTACAACAAGAATATATTCATCAGTTGTAAGACCAGAATAAGTTAACTCCAGGTTTTCGTTTACATCAAGTTCATAAGTTCCGCTGGCAATTTCAACAGTGTTTTTTGTAACTGTATAAGCGTATTCCGAAATCATGTCTCCATCACCTGTATTGCTAATGGTAAATACCACCTCATTGCTTAAGCATGTTGAAGATACTTCAATAAATGGATCATCTTGCTCAGGATCTGAAGGGCAAGTAAGCACACCTCCATTCACACCTTCATGGAAACTGTCGATAATGCTTTCCGCTGCAGAAGACCACTCTGAGGCAGTCAATCCCTGCATATCACCTCCACCAAGCGCTATTTCAGCCTGTGTAAGGAAATCATTTACAGTAGTATTTTGAAATGGACCAGCAATAAAAACAAGTTCTCCAAGAGGAACTCCGGCAGTATTTGTTCCAAGATAACCCGCCTGATTATAATCACGATTCAAGCGTGCAGCAACTATCTGGTCAGCCATATTATTAGCTAATTTGTTTTTTCCTTTTCCATCCGGATTCACATAACTTTGAGTTAATACTGCCGGAGAACCACCGTCAGGTAAGAAATCTTCAACATCACCGGTTGCATTAAAAGTTAGTGTATATCCTGTTCCTACAACTAGATCAGTTGCATAAACCTGATCAAAATGATCATCCCTTAATTGGCCTACATTATTACCATTGGCTTTCTGTCCCCATCCACCTTTAGAATAAGTAACATAACCAGACAAGTCACAATCCTCATCATTGGTAGACTTAAGAGTATTGTTAAAATTATAATCTACTGAAGAACCTCCTATATAAGTTATGTTAGGACCTTTGGTACCACTATATATAAACCTTAAGTCTACGATATATGATGGAATTGTAATTTTTGTTCTTACAGTTCTCGAACCATCATCGGGATATCCTCTAAAATATTTCACCGAGCCATCACGGTTTGAAATAATTAAAGGTTGTATTTCTCCATTTGCAGGAAGTGTTACAACAACATCAATAGTTTGAGTTGTTTTCCAGTCAAAATCTGAAGGAACTACGAGATCATTCATAGTCTTTACAGTGTCCGGTTCAACATCATTATTTCTTTTACAAGAACCCAAAAATGCGATTGTCGGAATAAGTAATATTAATAATAGTCGCTTCATAATAGTATTTTTAAATTATATTTTTATTATTATTTTCTTCTTTAATATTTAAAATTGGCACTATGCCATATTTGAATCTAAGATAATCAAATTACGTGCCCTGTACTTAATTAGCAATAAATCAGCGCATTACGCTTATTGCCGGCTTTGTATGCTTTCCAAAAATGGGAATTGTATATTAAAATTGGAAATGTTTTATATAATTTCTTTTATAAGCAGTGTAAATCAACTGCTTATAAATTCAATTGATAAAGATAAAAATTTCTATTAATCACCATATATTTTAATTTCGCTAAAGCCAGCAGAATTTTTATAGGCTCTATACATACCAGCAGTATTAAAAACAGTTACAAAATTAGCTGCTTTATCTACTGCAATTATACCTCCCTCGGCACCCTGATCCTTTAATTTTTTCATTATAACATAATTTGCTGCTTCTTTTAAAGAAACACCAGAATATTTCATAAGGGCATTAATATCGTAAGCAACAACATTTCTTATAAAGAATTCTCCATGACCTGTTGCCGAAACAGCACATGCTTTATTGTCGGCATAAGTGCCTGCTCCAATTATTGGGGAATCGCCCACGCGCCCTTTCATTTTATTTGTCATACCACCTGTTGAGGTTGCGGCTGCCAGATTGCCATCCATGTCGAGTGCAACAGCACCTACAGTTCCAAATTTATTTTTATTTGCACGTTTAAAACTTTCCCATCGCCGGTTTGTAAAGAAATATGAACTGTCGACTATTTCTAAACCTTTATTTTTAGCAAACTCGTCGGCACCCTTACCGCTTAACATAACATGTGGTGAGTTTTCCATAACTTTTCTGGCTGCAAGCACGGGATTTTTGACAGTTCTAATGCCAGCAACGGCTCCGGCATTTAATGTGGAGCCATCCATTATTGAAGCATCCATCTCATTTTTTCCTTCAGCCGTAAAAACAGATCCTTTGCCTGCATTGAAAAGAGGTGAGTCTTCCATGCAGTTTATTGCTGCGCTTATTGCATCCAAACTACTGCCACCATTTTGCAGGATTACTGACCCTTTATCTAAAGCTTCAGATAGTTTCTGCTTATAAGCCTCCTCCATTTCATCAGTCATTTCCGACTTTAATATTGTTCCGGCGCCCCCGTGAATTACTATTACCCACTTAGGATTTTTATCTTTTATTTCTACGTTTTCACATGAATAAAGTGTACAAATAAATAGTAAAATTATTGCTATTGAATTTCTCATTAACATGATAATGATATTTTATCTTGTAAAGATAAGTCATTTGTGACTGTTTTCCATTTTGTACAGGCATATTCCAATTTATTGAGAAACATTAATTAGAGGCTTTTTTATTAAATGACTTTACAATTTGATTTTGTTAATTTATAACAGACAAATGCTTATTATGATTTAATTCAGTGTTTTCTGATAATTGCAAAAAATATTCAAGTAAATTGTTGTTTGTAACCAACGTATATACAATATGTTATAAAATATTTTTATATATGCTATTTAGACTCCTTCTATATTACAAAATCTGCATAATGTCATAATTAAACGTTTGTTATAAAAAAACATTAAGAATAATTTAACAATCGCTAATCTTAAAAGAGAATATTATGCCTCCACAATTAAAAAGATTGTTACCAGCATTTATCATTTTCATATTACTTTTTCTGGTTTTAAAGTACTATTTAACTCCTGATACATTTGGAGAAAAGGGTCATTATCGATTCAGTTCGATAGGGGAGATACTGCAAACCGAAATGAAGTATGCCGGAAAGGATAGATGTAATGAATGTCACGACGATAAAGTTGAAGAACTTGGAATGGATGTTCACGCTAATTTATCATGTGAAGTTTGCCATGGACCCGGCCTTATGCACGCAGAAAATGATGGTGATTATAAAATATTAATGTCTACTGAAAGAGAAATGTGTGCACTGTGCCATTCTAAGAACATTTCCAGAAGTACAAGGGAAATAATTCAAGTAAATATTTTAGAACATAATACCGGCAAGAAATGTATTGATTGCCATAATCCACATATGCCATGGGAACTAAAGGAGTAAAAAATTCAAGACGCGACTTTTTAAAGAAAACTGCTATAGTAGGCGGGAGTGCAATAGCTGCCTCACTAATAAACCCTTTTGATGCAGTGCTAATAGCATCGGAGGATCCGGGTGATAAGTCAAAAATTTGGTGGGCTTATGCTATCGACATTAAGAAATGTATTGGTTGTGGCAGATGCGCTGATGCATGTAAAAATGAAAATGATGTTCCCAGAGAACCTTTCTTTTTCCGAACCTGGGTGGAACATTATACTATTAATAATGATGGTGAGGTTAAAGTTGAATCGCCTAATGGTGGAATCGACGGGTTTAAACAATCTTTTGATAAAGAGGATGTCTTTAAATCCTTCTTTGTACCCAAAATGTGTAATCACTGTCATAAATCACCTTGCGTGCAGGTTTGTCCTGTTGGCGCAACCTTTGATTCACCCGATGGAGTTGTTTTAGTTGACGATAAATACTGTATAGGTTGCCGCTACTGTGTGCAAGCATGTCCTTATGGATGTAGGTATATACATCCTGAAAAGAAGGTTGCAGACAAATGTACACTTTGTTATCACCGAATTAGCAAAGGAAAAACTACAGCTTGTACAGAAGTTTGTCCAACCAGTGCAAGAATTTTAGGTAATTTAAATGATGAAAAAGGACCTCTAGTTAAGTTTTTGAAGAATCATAACTGTTTGGTATTAAAACCTCATTTAAATACAGGAAGTAAATTATTCTATAACTCTTTAAATGCGGAGGTAAGATAATATGGAAGAATTCAATCATCTTTATGAAATGTTGTCGCAGGTACAAGGATATGTTTATCCCAATGAAGTTGATCTGCAATGGGGTTTGTTAATTGTTCAATACCCTTATTTAACAGGACTTGTAGCAGGAGCATTTATAACTGCTTCTTTGGAAAGGGTTTTTAATGTTAAAGCATTAAAGGTTACTTATGAACTATCATTATTAACTGCCTTAGCATTTTTATTGGTAGCAACAATGCCATTAATAAGTCATTTAGGTCATCCTGAGCGATTTTATGAAATAATGATTACGCCACACTTAAATTCGGCAATGGCAATATTCGGATTTGTTTATTTGTGGTATTTAATGGTTGTTTTATTACTAGAAATTTGGTTTGATTATCGAAGAGATATGGTGCTGTGGGCACGCGAGGCAAAAGGACTTAAAAAATGGCTCTATAAAATACTTACTCTTGGCGTTAATGATATTTCACCAAAAACTGTAATGTGGGATAATAAAATAGGTTATTTCATTACTGTAGTAGGTATTCCGTCAGCTTTTTTACTTCATGGTTACGTAGGATTTATATTTGGATCTGTTAAAGCAAATCCATGGTGGTCGAGTGTATTAATGCCAGTTATATTTTTATTCTCAGCTATGGTTTCAGGTATAGCATTAATAATGCTGGTTTATATGGTTGTTTCTTATGTACGTAAACAAAAGCCTGATATGTTAGCTCTAGATACCATAGCTAAATTTTTATTTTATATAATTATACTTGATTTTACACTTGAAGGTCTCGATCAAATACACAGAATTTACGAGGCAGAAGAATCATTTGAAATTATTTCAATGCTTGTGTCAGGAAAATTATACATAACTTTAATAGTAGTGCAGGTTTTCTTGGGAACAATAATACCATTAGTGGTATTAGGAGTTTTCCAGTTTTATAAGCCTAAAGATAGTATACGACGAATATTATATTTGGTTGTTAGCCTCCTAATATTAGTAGGTATTTTCTTTATGAGATGGAATGTGGTAATTGGAGGGCAATTGTTTTCTAAAAGTTTTTATGGATTTACGGGTTATAAAACTTTAATAGTTGGTTCAGAAGGCCTTTTAATGGCCACCGTATGGGTAATAGTACCATTTAGCATATTAGCTTTCTTATTATGGCTATTGCCACCTTGGAAAAAAGTTCAAACTGAAGAGTGATATTCATGATAGATGATTAATTATTATGGTAAAATAAATCTTTTTAAAAATGGTTAGTTCAGATAATGTTGTTAAAAACGATGATTTTTTAAATCGTTTTATGCAACTTGAAAAGAGAGTGTTAGAACTTGAAGCCCTTGTTCAATCAAAGCCGGTTGAAGATTATAATGAAGAGGTTCCTGAACTTAAAAATCCTATAAATAACATTAACTTAGGGAATGTATTTGAATCCAAGGTGGGTGAAATTGGACTTGCCTGGATTGGTAATATTGTTTTATTATTTGGAATTATTTTTCTCGTTCAATTTGTTAGGAGTGTAAGTAGCCCACTTATTTCATTTTCTCTTGCCTATACTGCTGTTATTGGTATATTTATCATTAGCAGATATCTTAAAATGTCATTTTCCTATATGTCATCAATATTTAATTTTAATGGTCACTTGCTATTGGCTTTTTTTACTTTAAGGCTACACTTTTTTAATAGTGAAGCATTGATATTAAATAATAGTTTGGGATTAGTCATATTTTTGTTAGTTATTGGAATTCAAACGTTAATAGCAATAAAAACTAAATCCAGATCAGTAAGTTTTGTGGCTCTTTTGTTTTTAAGTATAGGGGCGATAGGCACCAACGAAGTGCATATCATGCTGCCTTTAAGTGTGCTAATTGCAATGTTAAGTATTTATTTAACCTTAAGAACATCGTGGACTAAACTGTTATTTTTAGGAATATTTCTGGCATATTTTGTGAATATTATTTGGTTTTTAAACAATCCATTTGTAAATGAAAAACTTGAAATTATTCAATCGCATGATTATGGATATTTCTACTTTTTCCTCATTGCAGTGATTTTTTCCTCAATAGCAATTCTTAAAGAAACTGACTTATTCACAAAACCTATTGTAATAATTGCCGAGATATTGAATGGACTAGCTTTTTCAGTATTACTGTTTGCTTTGGTAAATTCATTTTTCAGCACAAATTATGTTTTGCTATTGAGTTCTGTTTCAGTGTTTTGCTTGTTATATGCTATTATGCTGCATATAAAAACCGAGTATAGAACAACAGCTGCCCTATATGCATTATTTGGATTTGTAACCATGAGTGTTGCTTTTTTTGGTATTTATGGTTACCCAAGAACATATTTCCTGCTTGCTATTCAAAGTTTACTTGTTGTTTCATATGCAATATGGTCGAGAAGTAAGTTTATTGTTTTCATGAATTCAATACTATTTATTTTACTATTGATATTTTATCATTCCACATCACCACATCTAAATGGTGTTAATATTTCATTTACACTTGCCGCTTTAATTTCTGCAAGAATTCTCAATTGGAAGAAAGAAAGGCTTACAATAAAAACTGACTTCCTTCGAAATTTATATCTTATTACTGCCTTTATAATGATGCTAATAACAATATATCATTTGGTACCTGCTTCTTTTATTACGGTTACATGGGCTTCGGTGGGAATAGTTTATTTCTTAATAAGCTGGGTTCTTCACAATGTGAAATATCGGTATATGGCATTGGGTACTATTATAGTTGCTGTAGTGTATTTATTTATCGTGGATCTGGCAACTATAGAATTAGTATTTAGGGTTTTAGCCCTGATGCTTATTGCTGCGTTTTCAATTGGAATATCAATTTATTATAGTAAAATAAAGGGAAAGACAAAAGAGTCGGAATAATATATTATTTATTTGTTAGGGATTTTACTTTAATTAATATTGATATTTTTTGATGATGGTAATCACCATTTTTATTTATAGAATTTAGTTTATATGGTCTATTGGCAAAGAATTAAGATATATGACTTTTGCCAAAGTTGTTAAACAAAAAAAGACCTTTACTTAATTAAGTAAAGGTCTTTTTTTTTATGTTTTAAATGCTATTAACTCGCCGGAATCGGGTGAGCAATTTTTTTAACATATTCTTCATAATTAAAGCCTTTGAAATGAGGGCTCTCTTCATTATGACATTTTTTGCAAAGTGTTTCATCAGGAATAATTAATCCTTTTTCGATAGATTTTGCCTGATCTTTCATTACACTGTTCGATTTATAGCCACTACCAGCTCCATGACATGATTCACATGATACACCTTCTTCAGGTTTAATAGTTGCCATTAACATTTCGTCGTCACTATAATAAGTAGAGTGACACTTTAAACATTTAGGATCATTTTTTTCGTCACCTTTAAGTGATTCCATTGCAGAAGCATGCTTGGTTTCCTGCCATTGTTTATACTGAGCTCCTGTTGATGGCTTGTTATGACACATTTTACATTTAGCAGCACCAATATATTCGTTTTGTGCTGTTATGCTGTTTGCTCCAATAAAAATGAAGAAACATGCGATTAAAAAACTTCTAATTACCATAATTTTAATATTTATTTAAATAATTCTAATTAATTTAATTTGTTCAATTGCTCAAAGTTAGCAAATTTATCTGATTTGTTGTTATGAACCTTTTATTAAATGTTGTTTTATGATTTATTTAATATACTCCCGCTATTAACGAGTAAATTATTAATATAACCATTGCAATTCCCAGGCCAAGAAATAGAAACCCAAAGAACTTAACAATTTTTATCCAACTGCTTAAAAATTCTTTTTCCACAACCACCTTATCCAGTTTGCCTGACTCAACGAGTTCTTTATACTCTCTTGGTCTGTCTTTCTTATACTCTTCCAGAGGTACGTGTCCAGTAAATATTACAGTGTCCATTGGATACGATTCAGGACGCAGGTGAGTATTAAAGAAGTGAATAGTAAAAATAAAGCCTGTTGCCAGTAAGGCTTCATCACTATGGATAATTTGTGCAACATTAACTGCCCATCCCGGAATAAATCGCGTAAAGAATTCAGGGAACCATAATATTAAGCCCGACAATCCAATTACTGCAACTCCCCAGAAAACAGCCATATAGTCAAATTTTTCCCAGTATGTCCATCTTCCATATTCAGGACGGGGACCTTTGCCGAAAAACCATTTTAAAGAAGCCCTTAAATCTTTTATATCCTGTTTATTGAACATAAGTGAATTCTTTCCAAAAATGAATTCTTTAGCACTAACTTTCTCTTTTGCACGAAGCTGGAATAGAGTTAATAGGTGGAAAGTAAAATACGCAAATGTTACAATAGCCGCAAAACGGTGAATTGCACCGGCCGATTTTACTCCTCCTAATAAATTAGCTATCCATGCTGCCCATTCCATATGAGCAAATTTTAGTATCATTCCGGTTAAAGCTAATAAAAGGAAACTTAAAATTACCATGATATGGGTAACTCTCTGTCTTTTATTAAATCTTCTATAATATTTGGTTTTACCAACAGGTGTTTTATGTTTGTTGATTTTCCTTTGTTTAAGGGAGCGTGGTAACCAAACAATTGTGTGGAAACCAAAGAACCCAAATACTACTATAAGCAATGAGGTCATTCCCCAAAACGCCCAGAAAAGTATTGGGTTATCATTGTGAGTAGCATGAGTAAGATAACCTGTAAACTCAAGAGTTGCGTTGCTATGACATTGCTTACATGTATTAACAATGTTTTTGAAACCAACTTTCGAATCAGGGTTGTCAACTCTTAAAATTTTATGTGCACCATGGCAATCAGAACACCTTGCGGCATCAAGATCTCCTAGTAAGTAGGCTTTTCCATGATATGTTTCTTTATAAGTTTCAGATAGTTTAGTATGACATGAACCACATTGGTCAGTAATCTCTGTCATAAATGCATCTTTGTCGATTGGACTTATGTGGTGAGCCGAATGACAAGTTGAGCATGTAGGATAAGTATTTATACTATCATTATCAATAATTGAATGCTCACTTAAAATATAATCTTCGTAAATACTCTTATGACAGTTGGCGCAGGTACCAGGTACGTTTGCAGGATGTACTGAAGACCTGGGGTCACTTTCACGCAATTCCATATGCGTAGTATGACAATCAGTACAAACTGCACTTACCAATAAACCTTTTTCAGTTAGACCCTGTCCGTGGATACTTTTTGAATAATCAAAATAGGCATTTTCCTCTTTTAAATGGGTGTCCTTATTTGCATTTCCATCCTCTTTGTGGCATCCACCACATAAAGTAGGTATATTGCCTCTATATACAGGAGCTGTGTCATCAAAACGGGATTTAACTAAATGTGTTCCATGACAATCAGTGCAATAAGGAGCATTGTCCATTTTTTTGATATAACCCTGTCCGTGACCACTAATAAAATAGTCATTTGCCATTTCAACATGACAATTGGAACAATCAACTTTTTTCGTGGTCTCACAAGGTCTATCCAAATGGTTGGAGACCTCTGTATGACATTTCGAACACTCAATATTGGAGTGTACAGAAAGGGCGAGATGATTTAGATTAAACTGAATTGTATCCCCATCCGACTTTATAATAGGTTTTGAATTTGACCCTTCAATATTATGACATTTTAAACAAGTTTGATTTGGTATAATGTCTTCTATTTTGTTGGGATCAACCTTATGTGGCGGATGACAACTCGTACAAGATGGTACATCGCCAGGAGATTCTTCCCATAACTCACTCTTAATTATTTTTTTATGAGTTTGTTCAATTCTCACATGGCACTTCATACAAGTACGGGCAATTCTATTGGGATTTACAGATGAATTAGGGCTTTCATGTGGTAAAATCAGGTGGCTATTGTGACAATCATTACAAGTTGCCGTTACTAATAATCCGCTCTGATACAGTCCTTTACCATGTATTCCCTGGCTGTAATTCTCAACAATATTATGTTCGGTAATATTATAAATACGGGCTACCGGCGCACCTTCTTTATGACAATTTCCGCACAATATTGGGATATTCATCTTATAAGTCATGGAATTGGAATTCCATCTTGAAAGAATATCATGGGTACCATGACATTCTTTACAACTTGGAGCGTAAGGCTCCTTCAAACTTAATGCCTGGCCATGAATACCTCGTTCAAACTGCATACCTGCATCTTTGTGACAAGAGCCACATTTTACCGGCATTAGCTTTTTTTCCTGAAAAGCATGTGGAAAATCTTCTGCCACCACATCTGAATGGCAGTCTGCACATTTTACATCTTTATGTACCGAATTTGATAAGGCATCAGTTTTAATGAAAACACTGACGGTTTTACCGTCCCTTTCCATAGTTAACTCTTTGTCCTCATGACACATAAAACAGTCTTCGTTGCTTTGCGAAAAAGCACCATAAAACGAAAACAATAATGCAAACAACGCAATTTTAGAAAAATTTCCGCCTAATAATTTAATCCCCATCATAATAGTCAATTTTTGTTTCAATTTTTAGCACTCTTAATGCCAACCGTTTATCATACTTTTAAAGTTTGATAATGGTGTTTTTCCGATTGTACAGAAATATACGTGGATAATAATAAATATGGAGAGTGCAAATCCCATAATTATATGTATTAAATCAATGAAATGAATTCCGCTAATTCCGAAAATGTGTTTAGGAATTATATCCGGGAATAGTAATAAGTATCCTGTAACTATAATAAAAGGTACAAAGAAGTACATGATTATAACATAACTTAGTTTTTGTAGTGGATTGAATTTTCTGTCTTTATTAATAGGAAACGGGGCCTTTTCATTTTTAAAAATTCCAAAAGAGTAATACATAAATTGCTTCATTACCCTGTCAATCATACCTTTTAGATGAAACTGATAGTAATTACCATTTGATGTAAATCGATTACCAAACAAGAAAAATACGAATAAAACACTGAGTATTATACCAGCGTAATTATGAATAGAGATAGAATAGTTAAACTTAATAATTTCAAAATCAACACTTGAATACTGAAGTGTCAATCCTGTAAATACAAGTGCTAAAAACATTAAAGCATTAAAAGCATGCCAAATACGGACCCATATAGGGTATAAATATACTTTATCTTTCATTTTGTTACGGCTCTTAAAATTGCGTGAATAATAACTATCAACATTACTAATCCGAAAATAATTCCACTTAAGAAATTTAAATATACATTTCGGTTAGCACCAATTACATATCCGTCGCTCAACATGGCAGCATTAAAAAATCCAAATTTGCTACGGTTTTCTTTTGCTCTAAATTTATAAAGTGAGGCTAGAAGTTCGGAATTTTTAGAATGACATTCAGCGCACTTCTTTACAGCATCAGCCTTTGATTTTATTTGATGTGCCACAAGAACATCATCTGTGGAATGGGCATGACATTCGATGCATCTAACATGCGAGAAGTGTGATATTTGATTGGGAAGCCAGTCGTGTGAATCAATTACATTTGGTTTCTTTTTGTCTGTAATTAATTGATATTTATTTACATCAGCATGACAACTCAAACAAATATTATTATCATAAACTATGGTTTCTAAAATGTTGTCATTATTACGAGCATTTATTTTATAAGAATGCGGATTATGACACATCCAGCAAGTAAAATCGTCGCTATGCTTATTAGAATGCACACTTTCCAGAAATTCTTCGTTAATCTGTTCAAACTTATATTGAGCAGTGGCATCGTCTCCTTCATGACAATCTAAACATCCTGGTAATTGTTCCATTTGTAATTCATTGTTATGAGGGAAATCAGTATAATCGTAAGAATGACAATCGATGCACTCAAACGATTTATGGTTTTGTTCATAATATAGAACAGAGTCGATAATGAAATATGGGTTCATGCGTTTTGTTACCTCCCGTTCAATCATATCGTTTTTAAACGAATAGGTAGGCCCTCCATGGCAAGCGAAGCATTTGCTATTTTCTTTTGAGTGCCTGACCTTATTTTCATCAGTCTCTTGTGAAATATTTAACAATGCTATTGCCAGAAATAAAACAATTAAAATATACTTTTTCATTAAATTAAATTTAAAAATTGTTTTTAATCTATGATTTAATTAATTGGTTTTGGTTTTATTATTTGGTCTGATTTATTTTATTTAAAAAAGTTCTCTATGACATTCATAACATGGCATTTCCTGCCAATCGGTCATTTCCATTGGATGATTAAAAATTAGCGTACTATCTGATGTTGAGTACTCCATATCTCCTGCAGGTCCTTGTGCCTTTATAACGTGGCATAAGTTACAGTCGTTGGTAATAATATGCCCGTCTTCGCTTTGGAAACTATCATTATGACACCTGAAACAACCTGGAGATTCACTATGACCAATGTGGTTTGGATACACTGAATAATTGGCTTTCATTAATGGAAAAAAGTTTTTCTTATAGCCTTGCTGTATAGCACTTATGGCATTTTCCAATAAACCAGGATTTTCTGCAATAAAATCTTCATAGTATTTGCCGTAATATTCATTAATTTTAAATGCAATATAATTCATGGCACTGTCTGTAGTAGGAAACTCTTTTACGAGTATTCCCATGGCAATACTTTTTATTTCAGGAATGCTCTGTGATATGACGCCGCTTGCTATATCATGATCTATAAATTTTGTTGGTGATAAGTAATCATGAGATGGACGATTATGACAATCTACACAATCCATTGTCCTGGTTTCATGACGTGGGCTGTCTGCATATTCTTCCTGATTCTGATCTTTATAAATTCTTACTTCACCTGATTTCAAGTTGGTATATTTAACTCTAAAGATAGTATCTCTTTTAAAGGAAGTAGAAGTGTATTCAATATTAACATCCGGATTAATATGCCAATGTATACCTTCGGCTAAACCTTTTGCTTTATGCTCTGATGCTGTTTTTAGAAGTAATTGAACATTCCATTCTGTATTTTCTTCATCTGATAAATAGGATTTCCTGTTAACCAGTTTTGAATCATAAAATTTTTCAGGCCAATGACATTTTTCACAAGTTTCCCTTGCAGGGCGAAGACTATGCACTGGTGTTTCAATAGGCGTAGGATAAGAGTTGGTAAGTACTGAATAAACCTGATATAAACCCGACATTTTCGATTTTACATACCAGGTTGCTCCAGAACCAACATGACACTCCACACATCTTACCCTTGAGTGTGCCGAGCCATGATAAGTTACATATTCAGGTTCCATTACGGTATGACAAAGAGTACCACAAAACTCGTTCGATTCGGTATAATGAAATACCTGATAACTTCCAATGGAAGTGAATAACAGGAATATTGCGGTTCCTACAACAAAAATTAATACAACAAATCTTTGACTTGGATCATTTAAATTAACAACCGGAAATTTTACCTCCCTTTGAACTTTTCTTCTCTTATCTTTTCTGATTTTTGTCATTGTACCAATAGGTATCAACACCAATCCAATTATAAGAAAAACAGGCAGCACGATATATGAGAACAAGCCCAAATAATCGCCTACCTCATCAGGAAAAATTAGCGAAATAATTATAGAAAATACTATAAGTAGAAAACTTACAGAGGCCAGTACGGCTCCTGAAATTGTAGTCCAACTGTAAAATGATTTTGGTAGTCTCATTGTATTAATTATTTAAATATGAGGACGTAATATTTTGTTTTACGTCCTCATATTTTGTTTTTATTATTATTAAAATTCCCAGAAACGGGTAATGTTAAATCCAATTAAGAATTCACCTCTGGTCCAATCGTTGGTATTCCACATATAATTTTCCTGTGGAAGTAAACCTGCTGAGGTAGAAATAAAGATTTCAAATGCATGAGAAGCTGTTGCAACCTGATAACCGATTCCGAAATTAGGTTTAGATTTATTAGTTACAACTGTATTTTCTTTTAGTCCTTTTAAATTCATAGGAACTGAGTAATGGAAAACTAAAGAAGATTGAGGTGAAACTCTGATTCTTCCAAAAAGTCCAAGACCAATTCTATCATGATCTTGTCCGGAAAAAGGCACTGAATCAGCAGCAACAGTATTGTAATGAGTGAAACTTGCATTAACACCAAAAGTGAAAATGTCATCAAATTTACGGCTTATCATAACTTGTGTAAAATATGATAAACGGTTTGTAAACTTAAAAGTAGAATCTTCTGTAATTGTTTCGAAAACTGATTTGTTTTGCCCATCTATTCCAACAACGGCAAGCACTGCAAGGTCTACAGGAACTGTATTTTTTCTGGTTTGACTTAAGATTCTCCATTTCACTCTGAAGTCACTCATCATTTTAACTCTGGTAATCCCATATCCAATTTCCAGATTATCTCTTAGTGAATAAGATAATCCCATACGAGTATTTGCTGAAGGGGCATAAATACCATATAAGTCGGAAATACCATTGTCTTTTAGCATTCCAAACCGGTGTTGTATTTGTGTCTCAAGTTTACCTTTGTTGTGAGTAAAAGTTGTTTGTTCATCTATTAAATATCCACTTCCCCAAGCTTCGCTAACAGGGCGGTCTTTTATTTTCTTCTTTTCAGTGTCTTGTGAAAATGCTATCCCTAACGATAAGCTAAGCACTAATATTAATGATATAAATTTTTTCATCTGTTTTAATTTTAATAATTTGTAAATCAATAAGATAACTATTAGTATTATTAATTGTTTAATGCACCTTGTTGAATCCAGAGAAGAATTAATTGTGCATCATTAGTGCTGTATTTTGACCAGGAATGAGTATTTGAATCAGGGCTAGGGTAAGCATATATTATACTTTCTTCAGGAACGTCCGTATTAACAAGCCCTTTGCTTATTATTTGATTATAAGCAACATCTTCCTGTAAATTCAATGAATGTGTTTGTCCGTTATGGCACGAAGCACAATTATTATTGGCATTCCAAATAGGAAGGATTTCTTCTGCAAATGATACCGGAACATCAGGATCTGGTGGAACCACTTTTGGTTCTACAGTAAACTTATACTGGCACGAACTTATTAGAAATGAAGCCGCTACCATCACAATAATCATTAGTAAAATTCTTTTCATATTTTTATTTTTTATTTATTCAATCTGTACAAAATTAATTATTTAGAGCAATGTGTTTAATTATAACAATATGATATAAATCCTTAAGTAAAATGTTGCAAGGGTTGCTAAAAGTTGATAAATATCAATATTTTCTTCGGCCGATTGAAATAATATGTTTTGCTTGGTTTAGAATATTACTTTTGCAACTGAAAATTTTTGTAATTATATGGCAAATGCGAATTTTGTTGATCACGTAAGAATATTTTGTTCTTCGGGAAAAGGTGGTCCCGGATCATCTCATTTCAGAAGAGAAAAATATATCCCAAAAGGTGGCCCTGATGGAGGTGATGGTGGAAAAGGTGGCGATATTATAATGATTGGGAATTCCCAAATGTGGACCCTTTTGCATTTGCGATATACCAGGCATTTAAGGGCTGAACATGGCGAATCGGGCGGAAAATCAAGAAGTACCGGAGCTAACGGCAAAGATATAATTATTGAAGTCCCTCTTGGAACTATTGCAAAAAATAGCGATACTGATGAGGTTATAGGCGAAATTACCGAACATAACGAGTCAATCGTGCTGTTGGAAGGTGGACGCGGCGGACTCGGTAATGACCACTTTAAAACCTCTACAAATCAAGCCCCAAAGTATTCACAGCCAGGAGAAGAGGGCAAAGAAGCACCAATTGTATTTGAATTGAAAATTCTTGCAGATGTTGGGTTGGTAGGATTTCCAAATGCAGGAAAATCTACTCTTTTGTCGGTTGTTTCTGCTGCAAAACCTGAAATTGCAGATTATCCATTTACTACCTTGACACCAAATTTGGGGATAGTTTCATATCGTGATAACCGCTCATTTGTAATGGCTGATATTCCAGGGATTATTGAGGGTGCTAGTGAAGGAAAAGGGCTGGGCATTAGATTTCTTAGGCATATCGAAAGAAATTCAATGCTGCTGTTTATGATACCCTGCGATTCGGATGATATAGCAAAAGAATATGAAGTTCTTTTGAATGAATTAAGGCAGTACAATCCTGAACTTTTAGATAAAAACAGAATTCTTGCTATCACTAAAACAGATATGATAGATGAAGAATTGATGGCAGAAATAAAACTCAGTTTGCCAAAGATTCCATATGTTTTTATTTCTTCAGTGGCCAATAAAAATATTGATAAACTTAAAGATATGATTTGGTTGGGGCTGAATGATTAGATTTATGTTTTATCAACAATCAATCCAATTCAATAATATTATTTTTAATTGCAAATTTCACCAGATCTACTGTGGTTTTAATATTGATTTTTTTCATGATATTAGTCTTGTGAGTTTCTACAGTACGAATACTAATAAACAGATTATCAGCAATTTGCTTATTAGTTCTGCCTTCGGCGAACTGTTTTAATACTTCTGTTTCTCTGGGCGAAAGTTGTGCAATATCTTTTTTGTTTTTAGAAGACTTTTTATCATGCAAATAGGAGTTAAGCAATAAGTTAGTGATGGTTTTCGCATAGAAGTCATATCCGTTTCTTAAGGAATAAATTGCCTCTAACATTTCCGACCTGCCTGTATCGCTACTCAAATGTCCTTTAGCCCCAACTTTTAGTAGTTTTAGTATGTAACTTTCATCAACTTTAATGGTTAAAACAAGAATTTTTAATTTGGGAAAACGATAATTTATAACCTTTATATCCTCAAGAACTTGTGGGTTAGGATAATGTACAACAATAATAGCAACATGCACAAGGTTTTCCTGCATGCTGAGTATTAATTCATCGAAATTTGTATGGCACGAAATAAGATTAATATCATCTGTATGAGATATCAATGCGCCAATGGCCTCACTAAAAACCGGATGTTCATCTACAGTAGATACGTTAATCATATTAAAGATTTTAAAGCATCTTTTAAAAAGGCTGCGAAGTTAATAAACAAAACTGTAATTTTGTAACAGAAAAATGTTGAAATAATGTCGGAAAAGCCAAATCATCTTATATATCTTGAACTTACAAACGCCATAAATAATATTATTCTGGAAAGGAGAGATATAGAGGTTACACTTAATTTAATTGCTAAAGTTATTGATGGCAAACAAAAGATATCTGAAATAAGTTTCATAAGAATTCTCTACCAGGGTAAGGAATATAAGAGTGTGGAATATTCGTCAATGGGAGTGTGCTTTGAAAATAAATTCTATGGCTTAAATGGTGAAGTGGGTGCATTACAAATATGTTTTTCAAAATATTCAGAAGAAGATTTTGAGAAAGATTCAACTAAAAATATTTTTATCAGCAATATTGCAGAATTAATAACTGGATATTTTTCTAAACTCAGAAATAATGAAAAATATCAAAGTGAAGTTGAGGAAACTGAATATATCGAAAGTTCAACTATTAGCCTTAAATTCCTTCAAAGATTCCTCAATAAAAATACCCATAACCGAGATGTTTACCACGATTTAATGCCTTTTAAAGTTAAGGAAATATTACTCATTTCAAGTCTTTATGATGCTTATGCCATCGACCGGGAAGGTAGATTTTCTGAGCATATGCTCGGACAATATATGGATCTTAACTTAACATCTTTTCCACGAATTACAGGAGCTTCATCCTCTCAGCAGGCTTTCGAGATATTAGAGTCCAAACAGTTCGATTTGGTAATTTATATGGTTGGAGCAAATAAGAAAATGCCTCTGGTTACCAGCCGTCAAATTAAAAAGCACTATCCCTATTTGCCAATTTACCTTCTAACAAATAATAGTAGCGATATTGCTTATTATGAAGAAATTGAAGAGGATTTTAATTTTGCCGATAAAATTTTTAGCTGGAATGGGAATTCAAATATTTTCTTTTCAATGATTAAGTTATTGGAAGACCAGATTAATGTGTTTAATGATACAGAGATAGGTCATGTTAGAGTTATTCTTTTGGTAGAAGATAATCCAACTTATTATTCCAGATACCTATCGTTTTTGTATAAAGTATTGATGGAGCAAACAAAGCGAATTATTGATGATGTTAGTACCGACGAGCTCTATAAGGTGCTCAGAATGAGGGCAAGGCCAAAGATACTACTGGCAACAAACTACGAAGAAGCAGTGCAAATTATTAAAGCACATAAAAAATATCTTCTTTGCCTCATAACCGATGTTAAATTCGATATGAAAGGAAAGTCGGAACAGGAAGCAGGCATTGAGTTAATAAAATATACACGTAAACAAATAAAAAATCTCCCAACTGTTATTCAGTCTTCTGATTTGATGAATAAAGAGTTGGCAAATGAAATTAATTCTTTATTTATTTATAAAAATTCGGAAACTTTATACCTTGATTTACTAAATTTTATCACCAATAATTTGGGTTTTGGCGACTTTATTTTTAAAGATGAAAATGAAAATGAAATTGCTCGTGCTTCCAATATTAATGAGTTTGAAAGACTAATTAAAACCATACCCGTTGAATCATTATTGTTTCATGGTAGTCGCGACCATCTTTCGATGTGGCTTATGGCCAGAGGCGAAATAAGGGCTGCAAATAAGTTAATACCAAAAAAAGTAAGTGATTTTGATAATATCGATGATTTAAGACGTACAATATTATCATTAATCAGGGCATACCGCTCAGAGAAAGCCACTGGCAATGTAATGCCTTATGAAGAAGGTATGAGTATTGATGAGGGCAATGTTTACTCTCTTGCCGAAGGTTCGATGGGGGGTAAAGGTAGAGGACTCGCCTTTATTAATGCTTTGATAGGCAACTATAATTTCAGCAAAGTTATTCCGGATATCGAAATAAGAACACCAAAAACAATTATTATTCGCACAAGTGAATTTGAGAATTTCATTAACAATAATAATTTGCACACCATAATACTAAAAGAAACTGATTATAATAAAATTAAGTTTGCCTTTTTACAAGGGCATCTCTCCGATGATCTAAAAAGTAAATTAAGAAGTATACTTAAAACATTTACTAAACCTATTGCTGTTAGAAGTTCAGGATTATTTGAAGATTCCATATCTCAGCCATTTGCAGGAATTTTTGAAACTTATTTGCTTCCTAACAGTCATGATGATTTTGAAATAAGATTACAGCAAACATTAGATGCAATAAAACTTGTTTTTGCTTCAGTTTTTTCCACTACTGCAAAAGGTTATGTGGAGGCTATAAGTTACAAACTTGAAGATGAAAAAATGGCTGTTGTTTTACAGGAAGTAGTAGGTAATCAGTATGATAACCTGTATTATCCACACATGAGCGGGGTTGCACTTTCATATAACTACTATCCTATTGCTCACATGAAACCTGAAGAGGGTTTTGCCGTTGCTGCTGTTGGATTGGGTAAATATGTTGTAGAGGGTCAGAAGGCGTATCGCTTCTCTCCAAAATATCCCGGAATTGAAATTAACTCCCCCAAAAACCAATTTAAAAATTCTCAGGTTAAATTTTATGCGATAGATCTTGATCGTAAAAATCTAAATCTTTTTGATGGAGAGATGGCAGGATTATCCTATGAAGATATTTCTGTTGCTGAAAAGCAAGGAACTTTAAATCACTGCGCTTCAGTATACAACCCTGATAGTAATACTATATATCCGGGCCTAAAAAAACCCGGTTCACGAATTGTTAATTTCGCTAATATTTTAAAATATAATTATATACATCTTCATCAAACTCTCGATTTAGTCTTAAACCTTGGCCGCGACGCAATGGGATCGGCTATAGAAATTGAGTATGCCGTCGATTTGAAGAAAGATCATGAAGGTCGCTCATCATTCTATATTCTTCAGATAAAGCCTCTTATAAATACTGGTGCTGATTGTAATATTGACATGTCTGAGATTGATAAGGATAGTATAGTTCTTTATACAGAAAAGGGAATGGGAAACGGTTTGATAGATAATGTTAGTAATATTATCTATTTGGATCCCGAAAATTTCGATAAATCCAGAACTGAAGAAATGGTTAAAGAAATTGAGGAATTGAATTCTTTTATGATTTCTCAAAATAAGAAGTATGTTTTAATTGGGCCGGGAAGATGGGGTACCAGAGATAAGTGGATTGGTATTCCTGTAAATTGGTATCAAATTTCCAATGCGAAAGTTATAGTTGAAACGAGTCTGGATAACTTTCCTCTCGACGCTTCCTCCGGGTCTCATTTTTTCCATAATGTTACCAGCATGGATGTTGGCTATTTTACTGTTCAATCGGAATTGAGTAATAGTTATATTAAATATGACCTGCTTAAAGACCAAAAGATCATCCGTAAGGGGCAGTTTTTTAATGTAGTAGAGTTCGAAAATCCTCTTACCATTAAAATGGATGGAAAGAAAAGGATTTACCTGATTAATAGTTAAATTATAACAATATTCAACTTATTTTAATGCTTTAAACAGTCCATAAATAGCTGTTTTTTACCTATTTGAATTAGAATCAATATAAATTAAGCTTTTAATATGCTGATTACGTGAATATAGCATGTTAATGCATAAAAACAAGTATAAAAAAATCCCTTAATTCCTAAATTTGTTGCTCATTTTTTTTGCAAAATATAAAGTACTGATAATATGAGTAAAATTCTGGAAAAGGAGTATTTTTCTAAAAATGTAGTAAAACTCGTTTTAGATGCTCCCGAAATAGCAAAGTCCCGCAAACCGGGTCACTTCGTCATTATAAAAATTGGCGATAAAGGAGAAAGGATACCCTTAACAATAGCATCTTCTGATGTTGAAAAGGGAACAATTACTCTGGTTGTTCAAAAAGTTGGTGTTACTTCTGCCAAACTGCTTAATCTTGAAGTTGGTGAAGAGGTTACTGATGTTGTTGGTCCTTTGGGAGAAGCAACTCATATTGAAAATGTTGGCACTGTATTATGTGCCGGTGGTGGAGTTGGGGTTGCCCCATTACTTCCCATAGTTGAAGGGTTTAAAAAAGCAGGTAATAGAGTAATTACTGTTTTGGCTGCACGTACTAAAGATTTGGTAATTCTTGAAGAGCAAATGCGTGAGTTTTCCGATGAAGTAATAATAATGACTGACGACGGAAGTTATGGTAATAAAGGATTGGTTACCATGGGAATGGAAGAGGTTATTGCCCGTGAGAAAGTAGATTTATCAGTGGTCATTGGCCCCGCAATTATGATGAAATTTGCCTCCCTTACAACTAAAAAATATAATATAACTACTTATGCCAGTCTTAATACCATTATGGTTGATGGAACAGGTATGTGCGGTGCATGTCGTATTAGTGTTGGAGGTAAAACAAAATTTGTTTGTGTTGATGGTCCTGAATTTGATGCCCATCAGGTTGATTTCGATCAAATGTTGATGCGTCTGGGTGCTTATAAAGACCAGGAATATGCCGCTTATCAAAAGTATTTAGAAACCAGTGAAACTGTAGCATAATGGAAAATATAACAGATTATTTGAAAGAGGAAAGAAGTCAGCAATGGCGCGACGACATAAGGAAGTCGATGAAAACCAAAGAGCGTACTACTCGTGAGCGTGTTGAAATGCCTGAGGAAGATCCTAATGTAAGAAATAAAAGCAATCTTGAAGTTAACAGAGGCCTTGAAACAGAAGTTGCAGTTTTAGAAGCACAAAGATGTATCGATTGCGCCAATCCTACCTGTATGGAAGGTTGCCCGGTAGGAATTTATATTCCTAAGTTTATCAAAAAAATTGAAGTAAGAGATTTTTTAGGTGCTGCGGCAGTTTTAAAAGAAACCAATGGACTTCCGGCTGTTTGTGGTCGTGTTTGCCCTCAGGAAAAACAGTGTGAAGCCAGTTGTTTTTATACTCTTAAACTTAATAAACCAGCGGTTGCCATTGGTCACCTTGAGCGTTTTGCTGCTGATTATGAGCGTAATAGCGGAAAAGCTTCAGTTCCTAGTGTAAGTGAATCAAACAAAATAAAAATTGGTGTTGTTGGTTCCGGTCCTGCAGGTTTAGCTGCTGCTGGTGATCTTGCTAAATTTGGGTACGATGTTACAGTTTTTGAAGCTTTGCATGAAATTGGTGGAGTTCTTAAATATGGAATTCCTGAATTTAGATTACCAAACGATATAGTTGACTTTGAAATTGATAATCTCATGAAAATGGGAGTAAAATTCCGCACTAATTTTCTGGTTGGGAAAACAGCTAGTTTCGAAGATTTAAAAGCAGAAGGATTTAAAGCATTTTTCGTTGGCTCGGGAGCTGGTCTTCCAAGATTTATGAATATTCCTGGGGAAAATTATAATGGTATTTTCTCCTCCAACGAATATCTTACAAGAGTAAATCTTATGAATGCAGCAAATCCTGATTACGATACACCTGTTATCAGTGGTAAAAATGTAGCTGTAATCGGTGGTGGAAATACTGCTATGGATTCAGTTAGAACTGCAAAACGTTTGGGAGCAAAAAGAGCCATGATAATCTATCGTCGCTCTGAAGAGGAAATGCCTGCAAGGGTTGAAGAAGTAAAACATGCCAAAGAAGAAGGTATTGAGTTTATGAATCTTCACAATCCTCTCGAATACTATGCCGATGAAAATGGTAGAGTAAAAAGTATGAAAGTTCAGAAAATGGAACTTGGTGAACCAGATGCTTCAGGACGTCGACGTCCTATTCCAATTGAAGGTTCTGAATTTATGTTAGAAGCCGATACCGTTGTTGTTAGTGTTGGTGTTTCTCCTAATCCTATTGTTCCATCAAGTTTACCTAAATTGGAAATTACCGATTGGGGAACCATCGTTGTTGATAAAGAAACAATGCAATCTACTACTATGCCTGAACTTTTTGCCGGTGGTGACATCGTAAGGGGAGGTGCTACAGTAATCCTGGCTATGGGCGACGGTCGTAAAGCTGCTGCCGGAATACACAAATATATTCAGGAGAAAATTAAAGCAAACTAGATATATTATTAGAAATTAAAAATTAAAAAGATGGCAGATCTTACAACAAAATATCTTGGACTAACACTTAGGAATCCTATTGTGGTTGCTAGTTCAGGACTCACAGATACAGTTGATAAAATAGTTGAATTGGAAAAAAATGGTGCAGGAGCAGTAGTTCTTAAATCGTTGTTTGAGGAGCAAATAGCACTTGAAGCAGATTATAAAATGCGCCAGGCAGAAGAAAATGATTTAATTTATTCTGATTATTCCGAGTCGTTGGATTATATCGATGCGCATATAAAGGATAAAGAATTAACAACTTATATAGAGTTGATTAAAGGTGCTAAAAAGTCTGTTGATATTCCAATAATTGCATCTATAAATGCAATTACGCATAGCGAATGGACAGGTTTTGCAAAACAATTGGAGAGTGCCGGTGCCGATGCCTTGGAACTCAATATTTTTGTTATGCCTTTCAGTTTCGACCGTGAAAGTGATGAAAATGAAAGCGTTTATTATTCAGTTTTAAGAAAAGTAAAGGAATCGATTAATATACCTGTTGCAGTTAAAATAAGCCCTTATTTTTCAAACCTTGGAAAGGTTATTCATAATCTTGAAAATAACGGAGCAGATGCAGTAGTTATGTTCAATAAATTTTCCAGCCCTGATATTGATATTAATAAACAGGAAATTACTCATGCCGATATTTTCAGTAAACCAAGCGATATCTATTATTCTTTAAGATGGATTTCATTGGCATCAAAGAGAATATCTATTGATTTGGCTGCATCAACAGGTGTTCATGATGGCGAAGCCGTTGTAAAACAGTTACTTGCAGGAGCCACTATAACTCAAATTGCAACTACTTTGTATAAGAATGGTCCTTCCAGAATTAATGAAATAACCAATTTCCTTCATGAGTGGATGGATGAAAAAGGATATAATTATATCGATCAGTTCAGAGGAAAATTAAGTCAGAGCGAATCATTAAAACCTGATGCTCACGAAAGAGTTCAGTTTATGAAATATTTTAGCGAGATTTAATAAACATATTTAATGATATTATTAAAGCCTCTTCATTATTTGTTGAGGCTTTTTTTCTTTGTTGTGTGATTAATATCCCAACCCGATACGCCTGCCGAAATAATAAATTTCATTACCTCTGCAGGATTGATGTCAACACTTTTCACCTGACTTCTTGGAACAATATATAACTCGCCGGCAAAACTATAAGAGAATGGAAAATATACAGCAACCTTATCAATTTCATTTAATCGCTTTAAATCTTTTTCTGTTAAAAAGCCCAGCCTCTCCATTTTAGCATTAGGATCAACCATCACTAATACTGGTTTATTGAACTTTTTCTCTTTGCCAACAAAGGCAGAAAACAAATCATTGAGAGCAGAATAAATAACCTTTAGAAGGGGTACTTTGTTTATTAAACGGTTAAATAAGCTTATAAATGGTCGGCCTATTATACTCTGGCCAATTAAACCTATCAGAATCAGTACTAGTATAATTATCAATAAACCTAATCCTGGTATGTCAATACCAAAATAATCCAATAAAATTCCCTTCAACAAATTATCGATAAAAGCAAAAGAGTAGTAAATAATATAAATTGTAATTCCCAAAGGTGCCGTTAATAAAATACCCTGGAAGAAATAGTTAATTAGTTTTTTCATATTTCCGGTTATTTAAAATCTTTTAGAGAAAGATTTTTTCTCAAAAATGTAATACTCAAAAAGAACACAGCCAAAATAGTGCTATTTGATTAAATATCCTAAAAACAGTTTGCTAAAACTTTAGTACAAGGCCCACACCATTTTGGGTGATTCCAAAATTTAATTTGGGTGGTGAGTATGATAGTTCTTTAATTTTATTATTATAAATGGCTACTCCTTGTTTTGCTTTTTTGGAGGCATTTATGCTAATTGGAATCGATAATGCTATCAAACCTATCCCAACTCCTCCAACTGTGAGGTTAGGTTCACCACCTCCAATGGCAGTGCCCAATTGGTAACCAACTAAAAACCCACCAACAGCTCCTAAAACTGTGGAAAATCCATTTGAAGATTGAGCTGATTTTATAAGGCTGTATGCTTCCCGATTATTCGCCACAATTGTCAATAAGTCAGAATATTTAAGCACTTTTTCATTTTGTATGAACTTGTAGCCTCCCATAACTTTTTGTGAATAAATTGTGTCATTCTTCGATTGACTGTATGCACTAATGGAAAATAGTATAATGCACAGGGTAAGAAAATTTCTCATAATTTTGTTAATAATGTGATTTATAATTTATTGAATTTGAATTTTAGGATTTGTATATTGCTGGTTCACAGGGTTTGTAATTTAAAATATTTATAATAGTAATGTTTTTTTAACCATTTGTACTAATTGAAATCAATAGTTCTTTTTTGCAAATTTCGAAATTTTTCCCACTTACCTTAATAATTCCAGAATTACTTAATTCCCTAAGCGATCTTATTACACTTTCTCTGGTTGAACATATTAGAGCTCCAAATTCTGTTCTTGTTAGGGGAATGGTAAATTTATCGCTGCCGGCAACCTTTGAAGAGAAAAACAAAAGAGTGTCGGCCACTTTACCATTAATCTGTTTCTGATGAACATTTACAAACCTGTCGAAATAAGAGATTTCATCTTCACACATATGTAAAATTAATTCATGTGCGAAATTTGCGTTCCTTTTAATTAACTCCCTGAAAGATCGGGCATCAACATAACAAACGGTTGATTTTTCAATTACTGATGCTGAGTATTGATGTACTTTATTTGAAAGAATCGCCTGCAATCCAATATAACGTGATGGTTGTACAATTTTTAGGATTTGGTTGCTTCCGGTAATACCTTTCTTATTAATTTTCGCTAAACCTGATTTAAGATATGCAATATGTGTTGATAATTGCCCTTCCTTGAAAATTGTTTCTCCCGCTTCTAAGGCCAACTCGGCACAATTCTCACTGTGAAAATTAAATTCCTCTTCACTAAGTGTGCTTACGGCTTTCGACCTTATGACACAATCGATACATTCTTTCATTTTGCATTTGTTATTAGAAGAAGATTAATTATATGACTAAATTTTATGATGTAGTTAAGCAGAAACAAATCATCTTCACAACAAATATAATGAAAATGAATCAATCTTATTTGGTGATTTGGATCACTTTTAGTATTAGTCGAAAACACTTATAAATCAATCAAATATTACGGTCTAAAGAGTTAAATGTCAAGTAATTAAACGATATTAGTATTTATTTGAGCCCTATCTTTGTATATCAATAAAAAATTAAGGTCATGGAAAATAGCAGAAAAATTTATATTAACTCAACAATACTCTTCGCATTTATTGGTTTTTTGTCTTACATATTTATTGTTATAAGTAGTTTTTTTGGATGCTGCGCCGGACTGACTGCTATTGCATTCTCAAAAATTATTTTTACCATACTTTTAATAGCAGCAAGTATGTTTATATTTTGTGTTTACAATAAATGTATTAAAATTCCCTAAATCAATAAGCCATATTGGTAGTATTAGTTAAAGTGTTAATTTATAACAGTTTAAAAATCTTGCTTTTTTTAAATATTTTCAGGATATTTTATAGTAAAATAGTAATTTATACTTAGTCTAAACAGCCATTAAAACACAGTAAATCAAACAAATAATAATGTTCGCCCAATTACCGACCTAATTTATTTTGTTTATAAATAATGCTAATAAATCCCTGATAAACAGAATAATAACAGGATATGATAAACAATAATTTATTTGATAATTACGTAAGTTATGGATAATCAAACAAATAGCCCCTGAGTGTATAATTGAGTATACGTATAGTATTTAATGATATATGTCATATTTTTGCATTTTAAATATGTAAGAAGATATATATGTGGATTTGTAACTACGTTTTTATCAAGCTCATATTTAAACTATTTTCTTGATACTTAATAAAATAATGACATATGAAAACTAGGAGGGATTTTATAAAAATCTCGGCTGCAGGAGCAGGAGCGGCAACTTTAGGATTAAGTTCTTTAAGTTGGAATGGAGTTAACAAACTCTATGCTTCCGGCGATCAGGAGTCAGTTAGTGATGAAGAGATGACCGTACATTCTACATACTGTGAGGTTTGTTTCTGGAAGTGCGCCGGCTGGACTTATGTTGACAAAAAAGGGAGTATCCGTAAAATTATTGGTAATCAGGAGGATCCTCATTGTAACGGACGCCTTTGCCCAAGAGGTACAGGTGGAGTTGGTATGTACGATGATGGCGACCGACTGAAAACTCCTTTAATAAGGGAAACGGTAAATGGAGAACAAGGTTTTCGTAAAGCCACCTGGGAAGAAGCCCTTGATTTAGTTGCTTCCAAAATGAAAGGCGTTAGAGACAAGTATGGTCCTGAAGCCTTTGCTCTTTTTAACCACGGTTCACCGGGAAGTCATTTTAAACACTTATTTCACGCTTATGGGTCTGGTAATGAGGGAGAGCCAGCATGGGCACAATGTCGTGGTCCACGTGAGGTAGGATTTGGTGCCACCTTTGGAAGTTGGATTGGCTCACCTGAGCCCACTGACATTAGAGATACAAAATGCCTTGTTCTTATAGGTGCTCACATTGGTGAAAATATGCATAATGGTCAGGTGCAGGAAATGTCGACAGCAATCGACAGAGGTGCAACAATTATTACTGTTGACCCCAGATTGAGTACTGCTGCAAGCAAATCAAAATACTGGTTGCCAATTAAACCTGCTACTGATATTGCCCTTCTATTATCATGGATACATGTTCTTATTTATGAAGATCTTTATGATAAAGAATATATCGAAAAATATGCTGTTGGATTTGAACAATTAAAGGAGCATGTAAAAAACAAAACTCCCGAATGGGCATATGGTATTACAACCATAAATCCTGATTTAATCAGAAAAACCGCCAGAGAAATGGCGGCAGCATCTCCTGCAACTATTGTACATCCCGGAAGACATGTTGCATGGTATGGCGATGATAGTCAGCGTGAAAGAGCAATAGCCATTTTAAATGCATTGCTTGGTTCATGGGGACGTCGTGGAGGATTTTATTTTAAAGAAGCGGTTTCTGTACCCAAATTCCCACATCCAAAATATCCTCACCATAAATGGGATTGGAAAGACAATTTAGATGGTAAATATCCACTCTCAGCAATGGGAATTACTCAGGAATTACTTAAAGCATCAATCCCTGAGTATGGCTACAAACACCAGATTAAGAGTTGGATAGTAGCAGGAACTAACCTGCCCTTAACTATTCCTAATAAGGAGTTATTCCAAATGGCAGCCGACTCCGTCGAGTTTATTGTTGTTGTTGATACCATGCCGATGGATATAACAGGCTATGCTGATGTAATACTTCCGGAATGTACTTATTTGGAAAGATATGATTATATCCGTTCAGCACCTCATCGTGAACCAAGTATTGCTTTACGAGCACCTGCTGTTAAACCAAAATATGATACTAAACCTTCATGGTGGATAGCAAAACAGTTGGGTGAACGATTAGGCTTAGGTGATTATTACAAATATGATGATATAGAGGAAGTTCTCGACTGGCAACTTAAAAAAATGGGCACTTCTCTTGAAGAGATGAAGAAAATTGGAGTTAAAAAGTTCCCTAGAAAATCAGGAGGACTTTATTTACAGCCCAATGAAGATTATGAATTTAATACTTCAACCCGAAAGATCGAACTTTATTCATTCGAATTTTTGGATCATGGTTTCGATCCTATGCCAAATTACACTCAGCATCCTCAACCGGAAGAAGGATTTTATCGTTTAATTTACGGACGTGCTCCTATGCATACTTTCTCCAGAACCTCAAACAATCCTAATCTTGCTGACTTGATGGATGAGAATTCAGTTTGGGTCAACCCAAAAGTTGCCGATATCTGGGAACTTAAAAACGGGCAGGAAGTGTGGTTACAAAATCAGGATGGAGTAGTTTCTTCTTTTCCCATAAAAGTTAGAGTAACCGAAAGAATTAGATGGGACTCTGTTTATATGGTTCATGGTTTTGGTCATAGCAACAAGAAACTCACACGTGCTTATGGTCGTGGTGCCAGCGATTCGGAATTAATTACAAACGTAATGATCGATCCACAAATGGGTGGAACAGGTATGAGAGGTAATTTTGTAACATTTATTAAAGAAAAACCAGAAGAGGAGGTTGAATCATGAGATACGCAATGGCTATCGACACCAAGAAGTGTGTAGGATGTGGCGACTGTGTGGTTGCCTGTCAAACAGAAAATAATGTTCCAATTGGCTATTGCCGTGATTGGATAGTGGAAAATGTTTCGGGAACTTATCCAAGTGTAGAAATTGAATTAAGATCGGAAAGATGTAATCATTGCGATAATTCACCTTGTGTTAGATGCTGTCCAACAGGTGCAAGTCATATTGTTGAAGGTGGTATCGTAAAGGTAACACATGACGAATGTATCGGTTGCGGTGCATGTATTCAATCATGTCCTTACGATGCAAGATATTCACATCCTGAAGGTTATGTTGATAAATGTACTTTCTGCGACCATCGTCTGGCAAAAGGACAAACAACAGCCTGTGTGGCCGTTTGCCCTACTAATTGTCTTTATTTTGGAGACCTTGAAGATCCAAACAGCGATGTTTCAAAAGCGCTTAAAAACAGAAGTTGGAAGGTGTTAGCACCTGAAGCAGGTACAAAACCTCAATTATATTTTCTTACTTAATATTTAACACATGAAAGAAGAATTATTTGTTAGCGGAAGAAATATTCCAAATATCGACCCTTATCTTAATATTTGGCATTGGGAAATACCTGTATATTTATTTTTAGGTGGCTTAGCTGCAGGAATTATGTTTTTTGCAGGCTTATTCCTTATTTTAGGTAAGGAAAAGGAAATGCCAACAACCGTAAAGTGGGCACCTTTTTTAGTCCCTGTTGCACTTGTATTAGGACTATTTGCACTTTTCCTCGATTTAAAACATCAATTGTATTTCTGGAGGCTCTATACAACAATACGCATGGAATCGCCTATGTCGTGGGGAGCATGGACACTTATGATTATAACTCCTTTGTCGTTCCTTTGGGCTGCAAGTTATATTAAAGAAGCCATTCCATCCTGGAAATGGCCTATGTCGATAATTGATGATATTGAGAAATTAATTATCAAGTATCGTAAGCCAATGGCATGGGCAATGATGATATTGGCAGTTGTGCTTGGAGTTTATACCGGTATTTTATTATCAGCCTTCAATGCACGTCCTTTATGGAATACTTCAATTTTAGGACCTTTATTCCTTGTTTCGGGATTGTCTACAGGACTTGCTGCAATAATTTGGATGTCGAAAAGTCATTATGAGCGCACTATTCTTAGTAAAATAGACGTAACACTAATTGGTGTTGAATTGTTCCTGATAATCCACCTTTTAATGGGATTCCTTGCTGCAACAGAGGTTCAGATAGAGGCAGCCAACTTATTCCTTGGAGGTGATTTCACAGTAACTTTCTGGGTATTTTTAATAATACTTGGTTTGATAGTTCCTGCAATACTCGAAATTCTCGAATTAGTAGGCTATAAAATTCCATTGTGGATACCTTCACTTCTTATACTAATTGGCGGATTTATGTTCCGGTTAATAATGGTTGAAGCAGGTCAGATAACCAGATATCTATATTAATTAACGATATATTTAAGAAAATGAATACAAATATTGAATCCATTAGAAAACCAAGGTATATAAACCCATATTTTGGAGGTGTATTGCTTGGACTGTTGTTGCTCTTAACAATGTATATTACCGGTCGTGGATTAGGTGCTAGTGGTGCCGTAAAAAGCGCAGTGGTAACTACTGTTGATAAGGTAGCTCCCATACACACAGAAAATAGCACTTTCTACAGCAAATTTATTTCTGATAGTCATTCACCAATGTTTAACTGGTTGGTTTTCGAATCATTGGGTATTTTTATCGGAGGCCTTATTTCAGGTGCAATTTTCGGCAGATTGAAAAAATTACGCGTTGAACATTCACCAAAAATTACTCCAAAAACCCGCCTTTGGGCTGCCGGAATCGGTGGAATATTGTTTGGTGTTGGTAGTCAGTTCGGACGTGGATGTTCCAGCGGTGCTGCTCTTAGTGGAACTGCATCCTTTTCATTTGGCGGATTTCTGGTTATGATGCTGCTATTCGGAACGGGCTATGTAGTTGCCTATTTCTTCAGAAAATTATGGATTTAAAAATATAAAATATTATGGGACCACTTATTCCTCAAGGTATTATAACAGGCGAATGGGATTTTGTAATCGCATTACTATTAGGTATCGCCTTCGGATTTATCCTGGAAGCCTCAGGATTTTCTTCCTCAAGAAATATTACAGGCGCATTTTATGGCTACAATTTCGTAGTGCTAAGAGTGTTTTTAACTGCCGTTTTGGTAGCAATGATAGGACTTCTTTATTTCAATTATTTTGGATGGATAGATATGGATATGCTCTATATACTTCCAACATATACAACTCCAATGATAGTTGGTGCAATTATTATGGGTTTTGGATTTGTAATCGGAGGATTTTGCCCCGGAACAAGTTATACAGGTATAGCCATAGGAAAAATTGATGCCATGGTTTTTACCGGCGGACTTTTCCTTGGAATATTTATTTTCTCAGAAGCATTTCCGCTATTTAGCGACTTCTATTATAGCGACAATCTCGGAAATGTAACAGTAACTGATGTGCTGGGAGTTTCAGATGAAGTATTTACTTTAATCATGGTAGTTGTTGGATTAGCAGCATTCTGGGCAACCTGGATAATAGAAAAAAGAGTTAGAAAGAATATTAATCCTTATAAATTCGAATAATAATGAATAAGAATTATATATACCTTACAATATTAATGCTGGTTTTAGCCGGCGGTTTGTTTATGCTCCCTGAAAAGGATAATTCGAAGGTGACTAATCCTGAAGATATTATGTGGAGTATTGTGCAACCAACACGATTTGTTAGCACCGATTTAGTAGCTAAAATGATAATCGAAAATGATCCAACACTGGAATTAATTGATGTTAGATCAGAAGATGATTATGCCGAGTTTAGTCTTGAAAAAGCAATAAATATTCCTCTGGATAGTATTGCATCTGCAAATTATCAGGATTACCTGGGAATAAAAGGTTTAAAAGCAATATTTTATTCCAATGATGATATTAAAGCCGATCAGGCATGGGTAATTGCAAAAAGATTGGGTTACAAAAACATTTATGTAATGAAAGGCGGATTAAATTGTTGGATGACAACAATTATCGATCCCGTTAAACCTGCAGAAACTGCCTCCAGTGAGGAGTTTGAACTTTATAGTTTTCGCAGAGGTGCCTCAATTTATTTTACAGGAAGTAATATTGAAACTTCCAACGATGATACAAAAGCAGTAATTAATGTAACTCGTAAAAAGAAACAAACAGTTGCCGAAGGGGGCTGTTAGTTTATGGTGTAATTATTTGTTAATCAAGAAAATATAAAAAAATGCATATACACGAATTAAATCCAAAACGTACAGCAATAACACTGATTTTGTTTACGGCACTTATCGTTATTGGTTTGATAACATTGAAATCACCGCGCTTAACTTTTGAACAGCCAATTAACGAAACAATCGAAATGGCAGTTTGGGATGAAGGTGCCGTTTTTCCTTATGAATTGGTGGATGTAATTAACGGATCGGTTGATACAGTATTAATTGTTGATTTGAGAAATACTTTTGAATTTGCCCAGGGAAATATTCCCGGATCAGAAAATATTTCTTCAGTTGAACTATTGAATGAAGAAAATATAGAACGACTCGAAAAACTTAAAGAAGAAGGAATCAGCATAATTGTTTATGCAAACGACCAACTTGAGGCAAACGGTCCCTGGATGATATTGCGTCAACTGGGCTTTAACAATGTAAAAATACTTTTGGGTGGTTATAATTATTATAAGCAGTGGGCTGACAATTTAGATGATTCCTACGCCGATGACGCCTATTTATTAGGAACTCCACGACATGATTATAAAGAAATGGCTAGTAGTAATAAGCTGGAAGAAAATACTTCTTCAGATGTAAAAACTACTATAAATGTTACCAGAAAAAAGAAGACTTCTGTAGCAGAGGGGGGATGTTAAGAAATTTATTTGATTACTATTTTTGAAAAGAAGAGGGCTTAGGGTCCTCTTTTTTTTTTTGAGCAAGTATAAAAGTTATAAGTTAAAAACTAAAAGTTTAAATGGGGGCTTACCATCAACTCGAAACCCGTAACTCGCAACTACTTCAAAAACAAACAACTATCCCCATAACTCAGAAAACGGAAATCATTTTTCATTGCATAATCATAAGCAAGTTTCCACTTTTCCCCGATAAGGGCAGAAACCAAAAGAAGAAGAGTGCTCTTTGGTTGATGGAAATTGGTTATCAACCCATTTGCAAATTTAAAATCATATCCGGGGGCTATCATAAGGCGGGTTTCCCCGGAAAGTGACTCTTTTTCATTTTTCTTTAAAAATTTTATTAAGACTTCAAGCGCTTTAGTTGAATCAAAACCTTCAGGTATTTCAAGTTCATAAGGATCCCATTGATCAACCTGCATGCTTTCATCTCCATTTTCTAATCGAAGCCCCATCCAAAATAAACTTTCCAGCGAGCGCATACTTGTTGTACCAACAGGAATAATAGTTTTTTTGTTTTGAAGTTGGGTTTTTATGTTCTCTAAACTTTTAAGCGAAACTATAATATGTTCGCTATGCATTTCATGACCAGAAATCTGTTCAGCCGAAACAGGCTTAAAAGTTCCTGCTCCCACATGAAGTGTAAGTTTTTCCTGTTCAATACCTTTGGCTGTTAAGTTTGAAATTATTTTATCGGTAAAATGCAATCCTGCCGTGGGGGCTGCTACCGAACCATCATAATGAGCGTATACTGTCTGGTATCTGTCTTTATCACTTTCTTCCGCTTCGCGGTTTAAATATGGTGGCAGAGGTGTGAGTCCGTTTTGTTCAATAATTTCATGAAATTTTATATCTTCATTCCATGAGAATTCAACAAGCCACGAATCTGATAATCGCTCTTTAATTTCCGCCTCAAGCACAATACTCCTCTCTCCAAACTCAAACTCACTTCTGAGCCTCCCTGACTTCCATCTTTTGGCATTTCCAATCATGCACTTCCAAATTACAGGCGAATTTTGCTGAAATGCCAACTGGAAATCATTGGTTGGAAAATGAGGCTCCAGACAAAATATCTCAATTGTTGCTCCTGTAGTTTTCCTGAATTTTAATCTTGCCTGAATTACTTTGGTTTCGTTAAAAATGAGACATGATTCTTCAGGAAGCAAATCCGGTAAATCATTAAATAACTTACTGTTAGGTTTTTCATCTTCAAAAAACAACAGCTTCGAAGCATCCCTTTTCTCCAACGGATATTTTGCTATCCTTTCATCCGGAAGATGATAATTATATTCTTCTATTTTGATTTTGCCAATCGCCATGTAGTATTTTAAAAGATTGCAAAAATAGTGTTTTAAGGAATTTGAGGCTTGAAATTAATAAATTGTTACAAGTTTGCCTGCCGTAATTATTGGTTTGAAGGCAGTAATGAAATGAAGGCATACTTGCAGGATGCGGGAATTGCAGATGAATGTTGCAGGTTCGTTTCTTGTTTTACCAAATTGAACTTTTTGAACCTTTGAACATTTGAACTATTTTGAACACCGAATTCTCACTCGGCCTTTGAACTAAACTTTTCGAGATCATCAACCTCTCAACCTCTACCTCTATCTCAATCTTGCACCTACCTTGTCCCTCCATTCCTCC
>JBFFLX010000003.1:0-64582 GCA_041554435.1 Bacteroidales bacterium | reverse complement strand
AGGCTGTAGCGCAGTTTATTATTTAGAAATCAAAATACAAACTCGAAAAAAAATTCTGATGGATATGCAATTCTTTTTGAGATTAGTGGAGCGGGGACTTTTGGTAGTTTCCAAGTATTTCTGAATAAACTGATTGAAGAACGCTGCTAGAATTTAAAATTTATACTCAATTTAAATAGAATCCTAGTTAATTAATTATCTGTTACTTATAAATTATTATCGAATACCCATTCAAGATAATTCGATTTTGCCAGGCAAAGTGGCAATAATTATTTTGTAGGTTTGTTCAAAATAATTCAAAAAATCTAACATGAAAAAAATCTTATTAACAGTTATTATCCTAATAGCTGCAGTATCGTTATCAAACTTGAACGCCCAGGTAAAAGGCGGTTTTAAAATGGGCGTTGATTTCTCAAATTTCAATGACTCGGATGCAAAAAGTTTAATTTCTCCAAGAATGGGATTCCTTATTGAGGTGGGAATAAATGAAAATTTATTTGTGCAAACCGGAGTTTATGCAAGTTTAAAAGGATTTCGTTTCGACGGTGTTAGATATGAGAACAATAAAGCCGTTGATTCTAAGGAGTACCAATTTATGATTTGCACCAATTTACCAATAAATTTTGGTTATAAATATGATTTGGGAGGTGCTAAACTATTCGCCATGGCCGGACCTGAAATTTCATATAATTCTTATGCAACACTTCTCTACAAGGCTGATGGTATATGGGACAATGACCACCAATCTATTGGCAATGAGTCAAATAACAATTTTAAACCCTTAAATTTTAGTGCAAATATAGAAGGTGGCATTGAAGTTAACAGATTTCAATTTTCGGCATTCTATACATTAGGATTATCAAATATTGATGCATCAGGATGGTTTGATTTTAAAACACGTGTATTTGGATTGACAACTGCCGTGAAATTTGGCAAAGTTGACAACAAAAAGCACAGAAGATACAGAAGGCGTTAAATTCTATAAACCAATAATTTAAACACAAACTACGGTGAGTAGTGTTTTTCTTTGTGCGCGAAACTTAGTAAATATTTAGTATATCCTAATCTCTATTTTATAGTCTTTTCATATGGAAAATCCTAAGGTTGATGAAGTAGTTGAATACTCTGATATAGAGATATTTAAAAATATCTGGTTTTCTCCCAGAGAAATATTCAGTTATATTACAAAGAACGAATATGATTCGTTTACATACATTCTATTGTTTTTGGTTGGGATTAACAGAGGATTTAGTCAGGCAATTTTAAAAAATAGTGGTGACAATCTTCCGTTATTAGCAATAGTTTTAATTTCCATTATAATTGGTGGTTTATTTGGTTGGATATCATATTATATTTTCGCTGCACTCTTAAGTTGGACCGGTGAGTGGCTAGGTGGGAAAGGAGATACTAAATCTATCTTAAGAATGCTGGCCTATGCAATGATACCTTCTATCTTATCCTTATTACTACTTATTCCACAATTAAGTATTGCAGGAGAAGGTTTGTTTCAAAGCAAATTTGATATATTTAGTCTCGATTTATTTTCGATATATATTTATTATATCAGTTTTTTTATTTCGACTACCCTTGGTATATGGTCGCTTGTATTATATGTTATTGGTTTATCTGAGGTTCAAAAATTCTCTGTATGGAAAGCCATAGCAAATGTTTTAATAGCAACTTTAGTCATTATTGTTCCTATTATGTTAATAATTTTGGGATGGTATTTATTAAAAAATTAGAGACTAGAATTAAAATTAATACACCTCAGCCCTAATGCCTGCTGCTTCAACTTTTTCTGCAATTTTTTGAAGTTCTTGCTTCGAAATTTTCTCAATATTTTCTGCGGGAGTTCCTCTTTCAATAGGGTAAAGCATTACATATTCAGGCTTTACTTTTTTTACTATTTCAAGCCATGCATCAACTTCTTCATCGGTAGTATTATCAACAATTTTCCCTTCATATTCTCCTCTTAAAAAGAGAGTTTGTATGATGAGTTTTCCTTCAAAAGCCAGAAGGCCTTCAACAATAGAATCGAGGCTTTTATTTCCCAATGCCTGATTGATTGCTTTATATGTACTTTCTATTCCAGAATCGAGTTTTTGTATGTTTTTGTCAATTTTTTTCAAGGCTTCAGCAACTTTTGGTTTTGAAAGCATAGTTGCATTTGAGAGTATGCTTACCGCAGCTTTAGGTGCATACTTATCTCTTAGTTCGATAGTGTCATCAATTATCTCAGCAAACTGAGGGTGTATAGTAGGTTCGCCATTTCCGGCAAAAGTAATTGCATCAGGCTCATTAACAGTCCCTTGCACTTCCTTTAGTTTTGCTTCCAGTTGTTGTTTTAGTTCATCGCGTTTGGCGAGTATCATCTTTCCCTTTTTGTTATTTGTCCATCCACATTCGCAATAAATACAATTGAAGTTACAGTATTTATTATCGATGGGAAGGAGGTTTATTCCAAGGGAAACTCCCAGTCTTCTGCTAAAGACGGGGCCAAACACCATATTATCGAATAAAAAGCCTGCCATAAATATATTTTTTGCAAAAATAACTTAATTTTGATGTCTACAATTATTATGATGTCAGGATTAAAATCGATCAAAAAACCAATTGAAAATCATCTGGAGGAATTCCAAAAGGTATTTCGTAAGACTGCCAAATCGAGGATATATTTGCTCGACATTATTACCAATTACATTCTAAAATCAAAAGGGAAGCAAATGCGTCCTTTGTTTGTAATTTATAGTTCGCTTTTATTCGAAAATGTAAATACTTCCACTTACCGAGCAGCTACGCTCATCGAACTTATGCATACTGCTACCTTAGTTCATGATGATGTTGTTGATGACTCCAATGAACGCAGAGGAAGATTTTCCATAAACGCTTTATGGAAAAATAAAGCCGCAGTTTTAGTGGGCGATTATTTACTCTCACGAGGAATGTTACTGGCTTTGGAAAACAAAGATTACAGTTTGCTGGAGATTGTTTCGAAAGCTGTAAAGGATATGAGCGAAGGTGAGCTTCTACAGATAGAAAAAGCCAGAAAACTTGATATTAGCGAAGAGATTTATTATGAAATAATAAGGCAGAAAACTGCTTCTTTGCTTGCCTCTTGTTTTGCAACAGGCGCTGCTGCTGCAGGAGCCTCGGAAGAGGAAATTAAAAAGATGCATCAAATAGGAGAAAATGCAGGAATGGCATTTCAAATAAAGGATGACTTATTCGATTTTCAGAAGACAAATATTGCAGGCAAACCCAGTGGTATCGATATTAAAGAAAAGAAGATGACCTTGCCATTAATTTATTTGCTTAATAATTCGCCTAAAGCAGAAAAAAGGCAGATGATAAATATTGTAAAACGCCATAATAACGATAGAAAGAAAGTTGAGTTTTTAATGGATAAGGTAAGCAATTCCGGCGGCATGAACTATGCCACCGAAAAGATGCATGAGTTTAAACAAAAGGCCTTAGATTTATTGAAAGAATTTCCTGATAACCAGGCAAGAAAAGCCTTAGAGCAACTCATTCAATATACCATTGACCGCAACAAATAGTTTAATCTACATTTACTATTGCATTTTTGGGATACTTAACAAGATATTTCAAAATCAGGCTTTTACTCTCGCCGGCATCCAGTTCAAGTTCCCATTTTACTAATCCGGTTAATCTATCTATAATTGCTCCCGAAGTTTCCAACAACTCCACTTCCACAGATGTTTTCTCTGAAATAGGAAACTGATCTTCAACTATAAGTTTAATGCTATGTGGTTTGTTATTTTTTACTTTAATTTCCCACGATAAAGTTTCTTTTATATTACTCCCAAGAAAAATACGGTCATTTTTATGTCGGATCATTTTTCGGGAAACATAAATATCATCATCTCTGCCTAGCGAAAGGCTCAAAGTGTCCTTCAACTTATTGGGATAAAATCCTGAAGTACCAATATATTTACCTGAAACATAAATGTTTGCATCGCCGGCAAGCAATTGTAGATCCTGCCAGTCAGTTAGGTTTGCAACTATGAAAATGTCGTCATCCAGTTTTGGTACTGTTTGGTACTCAAAATCTGCATTAAGTTCTTTAGTATCAATAATTAAAATATTATCACTACCATTAGAGGCAATATTATAGGGCGATGAAGTAGTGAAGTCGACTTTGTCAATACTAACTGTTGGTAAAAATATCTCAGGATTATCCACTCTAACTCCATCAAAAAACAATGCTGTTTCATCATTACGGGCTCCCCGAACTCTTCCTTTTCTTCTTTGTATTTTACTAAGTGCTTCGGAAGTAACTGATGCTCCGGATGCAGTTTGGTCTTTGTAAATAAGTGGAACTTTATAGTCAACAATTTCAACAACTTCCAGCATCTCCGCAGTACCAGACATTAGTACATTTTGAAACCTTATTTTATTGGCTTCAAACTTTATACTTTTAGTAATATTTGTTTTATATCCAACAAAAGTTACTTTCAAATCGTATTTTCCCGGAGGTATTGGCTTAATGGTATAATTGCCATCGAAATCGCTGGTGGAACCTCCAAATTGTACACCATCTCTCATTATAACAATATTTGCAAATGGTATTGGTTCGTTGGTTTGCATATCCAAAATCTTTCCTTTTAATGCTGACACACCATCTTCCGACTCTTTTGTATATTGATGTGCTCTTGTCCTTCCCAAATAGTACGTTTCCAATTCAGGTTTTGAATTACTAACTTTAGGATTTTTTGTTGAAAGTTTTAACTTTATTTCAGGCCAGTCTTCTCCGGTATTCTGAAAAACATTCGCTTTATAAACAATTTTAAGTGGCTCATCGGTATCTTCCACCTTGAAATCATAAAGGGGCAACCATCCTGCAGAAGGAACAAAATAAGACAGAACTGCAGAATTATCTGAATCAGAAGCATTTTCATAACCGATATAGACAGTTGTTTTGGCTTTACCTCTTATTGCATAAAGCTTGTTATAATCCTCATAAAGTTCTTTCATTCTATCCACTAGATCAATTTTTTGCATTTTAATTATTAGAGTGGTATCCATAATTTCATTATATCGGTTTCGGTAATAATTAGTTGTGTTTTTAATTGTTTCTATAGAGGGAAGTTTAGTCCTTCTTGCAAAATCGCTACTATTACCAATAATCTGCTTCTCAAATTCAAGCGACTTTATTTTGTTATCCAAAAATGAAAGATGAAGGTTAATTTTGTCTATTTCATCCTGAATAGCAACCACATCTTTATCTTTGGTGAAGTTTGTGTATTCAACTAGTTTACTATCGATAAAAAGTATATTGCCATCTTTAAAACCTTGGAGATTAATACTTTCTGAAACTACTTCCGAAGGCAATCCTTCGAATGCAATCACTCCTTTTTTATGTGGGATTTTGAAGTTGGCTTTCCGTTTTATGTTAGCACCGTTTGAAAAAACAGTAACTCCAACAATTTCAGATTTTACAAATAATGTATCAGTATTGGAGAATACTAATGAGGGAATTAAGATTAGGATTAAAAGGTAGAAAATTTTCTTCATGGCTGTGTTTTTTGGTTAGTAAAAAGGAGAATTATAACAACCAAATTTCTTTGGTTTCTATCAGGTAGACGAGGGGGTTTTAATAAAAGTTGTACCAGCAAATATCTAACTCAATTATATATTACTGTTTATCAGCCACATATAAGGAGTTTTATATTCTATAATAAAGATAGGTAAGGATTAAAATCATGCTAATCGGGAAAGTCGTGTGGATTTGAAAGGAATTATTTAGGCTTATCAAGTGTAAACGAAAATGTTGTGCCTTCGCCTTCTATACTTCTCACCGAGATTGTTTGTTGGTGACCTTCAATTATATGTTTTACTATTGCTAAACCAAGTCCCGAGCCACCCTGATCGCGTGACCTGCCGTTATCAGTCCTGTAAAAGCGTTCAAACACTCTCACCAGAGCATCCTCCTGAATGCCAATTCCATTATCCTTGACTTCTATAAGATACTTATCATGAAAATCGTAAAAAGTAACATTAACCTTAGAGTTTTTCTTATCAGTATATTTTATGGCATTATCCACAAGGTTTATCAAAACCTGCCTTATTCTTTTTTTATCAGCTTTTACAAAAATGCTTTTAGCAGAATTTGGGTTTATAATAAGTTTTGTGGAAGATTTTTCGGCTTTCATTTCCAGGAAATCGAATACTTCTTTTGTTAATGGTAACAAATCGAAACGTTCAGGTTTTAATTTAAGTTCACCGGACTCTAACTTTGAGATATATTCAAGGTCATCAACAAGAGCTATCATACGGTTAATACTTTTTTCAGATTTCTCAAGAAATTTTTTATTGATTTCAGGATCTTCCAAACCACCATCAAGTAAAGTTGAAATATAGCCCTGTATATTAAAAATAGGTGTTTTTAGTTCATGTGATAAATTTCCTATGAATTCCCTCCTGTATTTAGCCCCTTGCCGGAGGGCTTCTATCTCTTGCTGTTGTTCTTTACCCCATTCCATAACAACCTGATTTACAATATCCAAAACATCTGATGACTTTTCTTTTTTTCTGGATTTCTTTTCAATTGCTTTTTGAGGTCGCATCATTCCGATGCTCTTGTAAATTACCTTTATTCGGGAATAAATAAATTTATTAATTGAATAATTTATTATTAAAAAACTTAGCCCAAATATCAATAATGTTAAATAAATACCAGGTTCCAGATTAATATTTTCGTAAATATAATAAACAGTTGTATAGGCAGCAGCAAATATCAAACTAATTATTATAGAGTTAAAAAGTGCAATATTTCTAGGGCTGGAATGTATCATTCAATTTCCAATTTATATCCAATACCTTTAATAGTTTTTATATAGTCATCGCCAATTTTTTCACGTATTTTTCTCACATGAACATCAATGGTACGATCGCCCACAATAACATCATCTCCCCATACTTTTACAAATATTTCCTCACGGGTAAAAACCTTGCTGGGTGAACTCGCCAGGAGTTTTAAAAGTTTAAATTCCTTTTTGGGAAGTATTACTTTTTCATCCTTTAACAATACTTCAAATTTCTCCTGATTGATAATCAGATTTCCAATTTTTATTATTTTTCCTGTATCCTTTTTAAGTGATCTCCTCAACAAAGCATTAACTCTGCTAATCAGAACTTTTGGTTTTATGGGTTTTGAAATATAATCGTCGGCGCCTGCTTCAAAGCCTGCTATTTGAGAATAATCTTCCGAGCGGGCTGTTAGAAAAACAATAAGTGTTTCGTCGAGTGATTTATTTTTTCTTATTTCTTCAACGGCAGTTATGCCATCCATTTCAGGCATCATTACATCCATTACTATCAGGTGAGGCAACTCTTTTTTTGCCTTTTCTATGCCTTCTTTTCCATTATTAGCTGTAACAACTTGAAATCCTTCTCGTTTAAGGTTATAACCAAGAAATTCCAAAATATCTTCTTCATCATCAACAAGGAGAAGTTTAAACTTATTATTTTCCATTACATAAAAATATAAACTCCCACGAAATTAAATTAATTTATCCTTACTTGAAAGTTTAAGATTAACAAATTGTTAAATCGAAGCAGGATTAACATGACAACTAAAACAATTAGATTTATTTCAGAGACTTTTTACTTATTGCTTACAGTTTCCAGAAATGAACTGTCGATATAGGAAGACAATTTGCTGGTTTGACCTTTCAGCCTCCAAATGGCATTTAGTGCAACTTCCCATTTTAATGCTGATACTCCCTTCTCCTTACCCACAATTCTATAGGCTTCATTTTTATAATATATCTCCAATATCTCACTCACCTGAGGATTAATTGTTTTCAAATCATCGAAATTTAACTCCAGATTTTTAGATTTATCTTTGAAATCTAATTCTATTTTATCAATAAATAGTTTCACATCAGCCTCTCCCAAATATTCTGATTTTTCGTTAACTGAGTGATAAATTTTCGAATCACAATCAGAAAATATAATTCCCTTATGATTGCTATTAACTAAGTTGCTAATGTATTTCAAAAACCATTTTTCCTCCCAACTATACCAATCTCTTATGTTATGAAAGTATAATTTGCCTTCTTCATTATTGCTAAAAAAACCATATTTATCAATATGTATAGAATACTTGCATTTTGTACAATGGAAGTCGTTTCCCTTGCAATAAAAACTATCGATTGCTTCACATTCAGGGCAAACATAAAGAGTATAACTAATATATTCAGCCCGCTTTTCCGACCTTATTATATTCATGTGATTACGCTGATATTCAACCTCATCATGTTTTAGGGTAGATGCCAGTTTAGTATAAATTTCATCTTCGCTCAAATTTTTAATATCATGGGCAGTAAGCAGAAGATGATAATCGACCACAACTTTTGTTTTTCTAAGTTTTGGCGACCAGCGTGGATTAAACAAGTTCATACCTTTAAAAACTGAAACTATAACCGGAACTTTCAGTAGTTTGATAAGTTTTACAATGGATGGATCGATATAAAAAGAACTGCCGGCCCAATTTCTCACTGCCTCCGGAAACAAACCTACATTTTCACCTTGTTTTATAACAGTTACTATATTGCGTATTACCTGCGAATCGCGCATATTTTTTTTCTTGGGAATAGTGCCTAGCCTGGTAAGAAAGAACTTGAAAAAGGGATTCCTAAATGCTGCATCTGAGGATACGAAATGAGTATAATTTGGCAAGAAAAATCCTGCTAAAAAGGGATCCCAAAACCCAATATGATTACTTAACAGCAGATAAGGCGATTTGAGATTTTTCACCTCTACTGGCATATTTTTTCTAATATTGAAAAAACGGCTAAATAAAATTAAAACGATATGAACTATAATCCTGATATAGAGTTTTGTGGGAAATACCCTGGAATTATTTTTCATAGAAATGCATCTCTAATAAATAATCGTAAACATTTTTAGGCATCCAGAAACTCATGTTTTTTCCATCTTTAATTCCCTTACGGATAAAACTGGAAGAAATTTCCATTTGAGGTGCACCATTTTGTAAAACAACTGATGGATGCTCTTCAAATTCTCCCATATCAGAATTTGGACGAGGGTAAACATAAATACTATACTGATTTAATATCTCATTATAGTTTTTCCATTTTTTAAATTGTTTGAAAATATCAGTTCCACTTATTAAAACAAATTGATTATCAGGGTATTTCTCACTTAACCAGGCTAGCGTATCGATGGTGTATGAGGGTCGGGGCATTTTAAATTCAATATCGCTGACTTTAATATGTGTTTGATTTTCAACAGCAAGTCTACAGAGATACAGTCGATGATAATCAGCCAGCAGGCTTTTTTGTTCTTTCAAAGGATTTTGGGGTGAAACCACAAACCAAACTTCCTCCAAATCGGTAAACTCACGCATATAATTAGCCAAAATTAAATGGCCATTGTGAATGGGGTTGAAAGAACCAAAAAACAAACCTGTTTTTTTCATAATAAATTTATCCTTTTGAAAGTAAAATTACGGTTTTATCAGCAATTTACCGGCACTCATATTTCCCAAATAGGATTTTAAACCACTAAGGATGTTATCAATTTCAACAACTTTATCTATCTTAGTTTTGTAAATTCCATCAATAAACTTTTTTTGCAAATAAAGTGAAATCCTGTCAAATTCTTTCTGGCTCAAGCCTGATTTCCAATCTATTAAATTAAATCCGGAAACAATTTTATTGTGGAATATTGCACCCATTACATTTAAATCGCTCATGGGTTTATTGGATAAACCACCATAAACCATCATTTCAGAATGTGGCGAAAGAGCATTATAAATTTTGCCGCTAAGGGGACCTCCCACAGCATCGTAAGCCATACGGGCTTTTAGTTCAGAGGTGATTTGTTTTAATTGATCATCGAAGTTTTCATCGCTTTCCACCAAAACATGCTTTGCCCCTTCACCTTTTAATATTTTGGCGGTTTCCTCTTTTCTAACAATATCAATCATCTGCATTCCTTCTTCTTCTGCCATTTTTCTCAAAAAAGCAGCCACCTGACTTCCCGAGGCATTTTGAATTATTGCCTGTGTTTTGAGTTGTTTTGCTCTTTCAAACATGCCATAGGCAGTAAATGGATTAACAGTAAAACACGCAGCCTGTTCATCAGGCATGTTCTGATCCAACAAAATAATATCTGAAGTTTTTGCAACAAAATATTCCGACCAGGTTCCTGAACTATTACTTTGCACAAAAGCACTTACTTTTTTCCCAACTAAACCTGCTACGTTTTTACCCTCTTTTACAATTTCGCCAGCACCTTCAAAACCGGGAATGGCAGGAACAGGCTTAACAATATTATAAACTCCTTGTATAAAAGCAATGTCGCTGGGATTGCAAACTGAGGCGGAGGTTTTAATTAATACCTCATCCTCCTTTAATTCAGGAAGTTCCACATTGTTAATCTTAAGGCTTAACAGTGCCCTTAAAACATTTTTATTATAATCGGGTAATACTACTGATTTCATATGTCTATTAATAATATAAAGTGGTCGTGAGGAACTTAGCAACAATACTTTTATGATTTCAAGAAATTTTGAACTGTCTCCAGCGCTTTAATTTTTGCACTTTCCAAATCATCATTTACTATGCTCACATCGAATTTATTCTCAAAGCCCAGTTCAAATTCTGCCCTTGCCAATCGTTTTTTAATACTTTCTTCGGTTTCGGTATTTCTACCAAGCAATCTTTGCTTTAATACATCTATCGACGGAGGTTTAACAAAAACTGCCAGGGCTTCATCGCCAAATTGCTGTTTTATGTTTACCCCGCCTTTTACATCCAAATCGAAAACAACATGATGTCCTTTGTTTCTAATTCTTTCAACCTCCGAATGCAATGTGCCATAATACATTCCTTTATAAACCTCTTCCCATTCAACAAATTCATTATTTTTAATTTTTGTCTGGAATTCTTCAGCAGAAAGAAAATGATAATCTGCACCATCTTTTTCCCCTTTTCGAGGGCTTCTGCTGCATGCAGAAATTGAAAATTCAAGATTTGGAATTGCACCCATTAAAAATTTCACAAGGGTTGTTTTACCCGCTCCCGAGGGAGCAGAAAAAATTAAAAGTCTGCCCTTCTTTACTTCTTTCATTACAAAATATTAAATAGTTGCTCTTTAATTTTTTCCAGTTCATCCTTCATAAGGACCACAATTTTCTGAATGTCGGCATCATTTGCTTTCGATCCCAGAGTATTTATTTCTCTACCTATTTCCTGGCAAACAAATGCAAGTTTTTTTCCTGCACTATCCTCATTTTCAATAACTTCAAGAAAATAGTCGCAATGTTTCAAAAGTCGTACTTTTTCTTCGGTAATATCCAGTTTTTCGAGGTAATATATCATTTCCTGTTCCAGCCTGCTATTATCTTTATTTATCTCATCCAGCAAACTGTTGATATTCGACTGTATTCTCTCTTTTATATGAGGAATTCTTGCCTTTTCGTATGGTTCAACTGCACATAAAAGTTCTTTAATTTTGTCTATTCTCTGGCAAAAATCAGTAAATAGCAATTCTCCCTCTTGCGATCTGAATGCATTAACCTTCTCAATAGTTTCAAAAAGAGCCTTTTCAATATCATTCCATTCATCAGCATTGAGTTCCTCGTTAGTAGAAGTAATTATGTCGGGCATACGCATTATTATTCCCAATATGTCGTTCTGTTTCTCAATATTTAACTCCTTACTTAAATTTTCAATTTGAGAATAAAAATGTTTGGCTACAACATTATTAATTTGTGGAGCCGAATCAACCGACGACTGTTCAATATTTATATAAAAGTCAATTTTACCACGTATAAGCTCGCTACCAATAATTTTTCTTATATCTAACTCTTTCTCCCTGTATAAATGGGGAGTACGAAGATTCATATCAAGTTGCTTACTATTAAGAGATCGTATTTCAAGACCTATTACCTTATTGTTTGTTTCTAACTTTGTTTTACCAAAGCCTGTCATCGATTTTATCATGAAAATATTTTTAAAACAAAAAAACAAATTTAGGTTTTTTTATGGCAAGTCCTTACTTTTGCGAGTATGAGATACTTATTAATAATATTGCTCAGTTTTTATGCTATGGTAACAATGGGCTCCAAGCCTTTGGAACATATCGACAGCCTTAAAGTAGAATTGGCTAATTCAAAAACACAAGAAAGGGTTAAAATACTACTTAAGATTTCAGAAGCCTACCGATTTGTAAATATGGCTGAATGTTATAACTATGGTTTAAATGCCATAGAGGAAGCGAAAAATCTTAATAAGCCTATTCTGGAGGCTAAAAGTTTAAAGTCAGTTGCAATTAGTAATTATTTTGATGGCAAATTCGATAAAGCAATTGAGTTTACTAATAAATCTCTACAGATTTTCAGAAAGTTAGAAGATTATGAAGGGATGGCTGCCTGTTACAACAATATTGGACTTTTTTATGAGGATAAAGGTGAAGCCGATTCTGCTCTTGCAAATTATAAGAAATCATTTTATTACGAGAAATTAAGAGGTGATAAACTAGGAATGGCATATTCATATTTAACAATTGGGAATGCATACTATTATAAAGATGAGTTAGTTTCTGCAATTCGAAACTATTTTGAAGGTTTAAAATTAATGCAGGAATTAAATAATGACCATGGAAGTGCAATATTGTTTAGCGTTATTGGAGTGATTTATGAAGACTCGAAGGAGTACGAAAAGGCTATGGATTATTATTGCAAAGCAGAAGAAGTTTTTATAAGACTGGGAGATGATGAAAATTTAGGGAGCGTTTATATGAATCTGGGAGAATTATACAGTATGGAAAGCAAAAAGTATAAGCTTGCTCTTGAGTATTTTAATAAAGCTATGGCTATTAAGAAGGCCAATGATGATAAAACTGGCATAGCCCTGGCCTATAATAATTTAGGCTATTTATACAGTTATATGGAAGATTATAAAACAGCCCTGGATTATCTCAATAAAAGTTACAAGATTTATTCGGAGGTGGATAGTAAAAATGGACTTGTAATGGTAGAATATAATTTAGGTATGGTTTATAATAAATTGAATAAACAAGATAAAGCAATTTATCATTTACAGAATAGTTTGAAGTTAGTTAATGGATATGGATTTGATGATTATAAAATGCCTGTTTACGAAGAATTGCTAAGAATTTATGGTACAGATAATCCTGACAAAGAACTTTTTAAAAAATATTTTGATTTATACATTAGTTATAAAGACTCGGTAATCGACAAACTAAACTTTTCAAAACTTAAGGAAGTGGAGAATAAATTTGATGCTGAGAAATTGTTACAGGATACAAATAAATTAATGCAGGATAATAAAGAAAAAGACATGCTAATTTATCAACTCAAAATGTGGTTTTTGGTAATAGGCGGAGTAATGATTTTTATTTTATTGATATACATATTATTTTTTAAGAATAAGATTTGAATTTTTTATATTTTCGGGTAATCTTTTTAAAGTGACAAAAATTAGGGAACCATATCAGTTATTTTCGGAACCATTGCGCTATTATAATGCAATGGTAGAGGATATAGAGTTGGCTAAGAAATATGTTTATGTTCAAACTTTCAGGGTAGGCAATGATGAAATAGGACAGCGATTTAGAAGGGCATTAACAGCAAAAGCAAGACAGGGTATTGAAGTTAAAGTTCTGATTGATTATTGGGGAGCAGGTTCCGCCGATCATAATTTTTTTAAGGATTTAATTAAAGCCGGAGGTGAGTTGAGGTTATTTGAAAAAATCAGATATAATACTGATATTTTTACCAAAGGACACAGAAGGAACCACAGAAAACTCTTACTGATAGACGACGAAATTAGTTGGATAGGCTCGTCGAACTTAACAGGATATAATCTTAACTGGCGTGAGTCGATGTTGAGAATGAAAAACGATATTACCGAGACCTTTGTGAAAATTTTCAAAGAGGATTATCGGATGTATAACAAATACAAATTCAATATAGCATATAAAACACGATTGATTAAACATAATGAGTTTGAAATAATCAGAGATGTTCCTTCAATTACATTTAAAAGAATAAATCAAAAATTTATAAAACTCATTAAAAATGCCAAGAAGAGGGTGTTAATTGAAACTCCATATTTTTTACCGGGATTTATGCTTAGGAAAGCTATGATTGATGCAGCAAACAGGGGTGTGGAGGTAATAGTTGTTATACCTAAACGATCCGACGTAAACCTCATCGATATACTAAGAAATAAATACCTTGGCCCTCTTTATCAAAAAGGGATTGCTTTCAACTTTTATGAGCATAATAATCTTCATGCAAAATTAATGTTGGTAGATGATAAAATTATTTCCATTGGCTCTTCAAATTTCGATTATAGATCGTTTAGATATATGTTTGAGATTATGTTGTTCGGAGAAAATACAGAAATAGCAGAGCAAGTAAAAGAACATATTTATAAAACCTTGCAGAGTTCAACTTCTTTCAATTATAAGCAATGGCTGAAAAGACCTCTTATTAACAAATTTTTTGAATATATTTTACTCCCATTCAGACATTTGCTTTAAAATAAAATATATCTGTTTTAAATTTGTCAGCAATTTTAAAGTATTACTTTTGTATGCCGAAAAGGCTTAGATTATAGCATATTAAATAACATATATAATTAGTAATTATGTCAGAAAAATTAAATACAAAAGCAGCTATTCAGTTGGAAGATAAATATGGTGCACATAACTATCATCCATTGGGAGTAGTATTATCGAAAGGTATCGGACCAAGAGTATGGGATGTTGAAGGTAAAGAATATTTTGATTTTCTTTCGGCCTATTCGGCTGTAAATCAGGGTCATTGTCATCCGAAAATTGTTAATGCACTGATTGATCAGGCAAAAACTCTTACATTAACCTCAAGAGCATTTTATAGTGATGCTTTGGGAGTTTTTGAAAAATATATTACAGAGTTTTTTGGATACGACAAGGTGTTGCCAATGAACAGTGGTGCAGAGGGAGATGAAACAGCACTTAAATTATGTCGCCGTTGGGCCTACGACAAAAAAGGTATTGAACAAGGAAAAGCCAAGATAATCGTATGTGCTGACAACTTTCACGGACGCACCATTACAATAGTTTCAATGTCGACAGATCCTGAATCAAAAGACGGTTTCGGCCCTTATACTCCCGGATTTGTTGTGATACCTTATAATAATCTGGAGGCACTTGAAAAAGAACTTGAAGATCCTAATGTAGCAGGTTTTCTTGTGGAACCTATTCAGGGTGAAGCAGGGGTTGTAGTACCCGACGAAGGATATTTGAAAAAAGCATATAATATGTGTAAAGCCAAGAATGTACTTTTCATTGCCGATGAAGTACAAACAGGAATTGCACGAACAGGAAAACTTTTAGCTTGCGATCATGAAGGTGTTCGACCTGATATTTTAATCTTAGGTAAAGCACTTTCCGGAGGTGTGTATCCTGTATCTGCTGTTTTAGCCGACGACGATATTATGCTTACCATTAAACCCGGCCAGCATGGTTCTACTTTTGGCGGAAATCCTATCGCAGCAAAAGTTGCTACCGCAGCTCTTGAAGTTGTTAAAGAGGAAAAATTAGCCGAAAGAGCTGATAAATTAGGAAAAATATTCAGATCAGAAATGGAAAAAATCGATTCTGATATGATAGAACTGGTAAGAGGTAAAGGCTTACTAAATGCTGTTGTAATACGTCCTAAAAATGGAAAAACAGCAATGGATGTTTGTATAAAGATGGCAGAGAATGGAGTTCTTGCAAAACCAACCCATGATCATATTATCAGATTTGCTCCTCCTTTAGTTATTAGTGAGGAAGAATTAATGGAAGCAGTTGCCTTAATAAAAAAGTCAATCTTATCGTTTGAGTAAAAAATCAATACTGATATAATTTTAACCCTTACATTAATTTGTAAGGGTTTTTTTTATCTCTAAAAAGTCAATTTTATGAACATGCATAAAAAGAAAAAGCCCTTCCGGGAGGAAGGACTTTTTCACTTATTAACCTAAAAACCCTCTATTGAGGGATAACCCAAAAAATTAACCTGCTATAGTTAATTGTTCGTAGAGAACACTGCAAATATAATACAATTACTATCTCTAACGCAACTAAATGTTAAAAAAAATTGTTAAAAATATTATAAATTTTTTAGGGGCTATGTATTCTATTGATTTACTGTTGTATATGTAAATAAACTAAAATTTACTTTACTATATTTTCGTTTCTCAAAAAAGTATTTTTTATGACTAAAATCAACTTCAATTGGATGTTCTATGATTAGTAAACCATTTTCCTTTAATAAATTGTTATTAAAAACTAAATCTGCTAATTCTAAAAAATTGGGCATGGCATAAGGTGGGTCAGCAAAAATTATATCATACGACTTTTTATGCGACTTCAAAAACCTAAACACTTCGGAACGAACGATCTTATGGTTTTCCATTCCGATTTTTTCTGATGTTTCCTTTATAAATTTATAACAATTGGGATTCATTTCCACAGAAGTAACTTCCTCACAATTTCGTGAAATAAACTCATATGATATGGCTCCAGTTCCGGAAAATAAATCAAGTACTGTTTTCCCCTGGAAATCAATTTTATTGTTGAGAATATTAAATAAACTCTCCTTAGCTAAATCTGTTGTTGGCCGTACAGGAAGATTTTTGGGCGTTTTTATTATTCTGCGTCCATATTTACCACCAATTATTCGCATTGTACCGAATTAAATAGTGTATAATACAAATGTGGTTTTAAATCATTGAATATGAAGGAGTATTGCAAGTTTTCATTTTTTGGAATAAAAGAAAAATCTCTTACATACTGATAAATCATATCGTAAATATTCATTCCCTTTTTTATCTCTCCCATCATTACAAGCTTAACATCCTCAGGATTTAAATTTAAATTTTCGATGGCAATAAGTAAAAAATATATAAAGTCTTCCTTAGTTCTAAAGTCAAAATTATTATAAAAATGCAACTTATTACCTTTCAAATTAATCAGGTCGAAACTATTTTCTCTCAAATTAAGAAATAAACTTTTTTCGTCAGTATTATTTTTAAAGTTAATCAAGAGGCTTTCAATAAAAACTGATGAGAAATGCATAATTTTTGCATTAGGCCAAAACTCTTTTACTTTTTCTATTACAGGATTTGAGATATAATAAATATTATTGGCAAGAGCATTTGGCAATTCATCAAAAATTATTCTCGAATTTTCCCGGAACGGCTGATTAAAACCCAAGTACAGACTTTTTTTGTTCTCATCAAATAAAACTTTTGGGATAAGAGTATTGTATCTGTTTTGATAAAGAAGAATAAATCTTTTATAAGGATAAGCAAACCATGGTCTTTCATTAAGAATTAAATCCAGTTGAAAAGGAATTTTACTTTCGTCATCAAGTTTATCAAAACTATAGGCTTCTAATCCGATAAATTTATTTCTATCTTCAGAAAAAATAGAAAAAACAAGCCCATACAAACTAATTTGCATGGACATTGTATAATTCTTTGTCTGCGATTCTCTGAAAGATTTGTCTATCAGACTAAAATATGGTTTAATTCTAAGCGACATGGAATAATTAACTATTCCCAGTTACCATCGGTGGAAGGCTCAGTCATCGATCCTACCTTAAGGCCTGGATACCTGTCGATATCTTCTTTACTAGAAATTATATTAATAATTGCCTGCTCATCCATACCTTTAAGGAAAGTATTATAGTGTGCTTTTGCTTCAAAAACACCTACTTCAACTCCACCTCTATCAATTTTACCGGCATGCAACTCAAATGTTTCACCTCCGGAGAAAGGGATAATTCCAAGATTTCCAACATTGTAATTAGGCCTTTTACCAAATAGAGAATCCATTATGCTAACAAAACCAACAGTATCGCTAATAGTTCTAACGAAAGTAGTATCTGTGGGATCAGCAATAATTTTAATTACAGGTATCTCTCCTGTTCTGATAAAATTCTCCAAACTATCAAAGGATCCTGAATACTTCTGATTAGCTTGTTTGTAGAAGTACTGTACACTTCTAATGTCTTTAAGGTGCTGAACTACTTTGGCTTCGCGTGCTTTCATTTCCTGTTTAAACTTTACAGGTTCCATTACACTATCGTAAACATACCAGCCAAGAGCAAGTATTACAACTAATAAAACTAACTGAATAACTATCTTCATGATGTCTAAAAATTTAATTCGACAAATTTATAATTTTTTTGAACCTAAACTTTTTTGGCACTAATTAATTTGATTATTATTACTATAAATAAAACTAAATCGTAAAAATACAATATCATTTTATATTAATGCCTAAAAATAAACAAATATCAAACCAAAATATTTTATTATTTCATTTCTTCCCAATGGGGAATATCTTTAATGAATTCTATGGAGGATTTTTCATAATTAACTTTGCAGCAATAATGTGAATTACCATTACTAACTATCAGGTAATCTACTTTTAGAATAATATTGTATGCAGATATTTGTTCAAATACGTTCTGCGTTATTTTTATTGCAGGCGATTTAAATTCTAATAAAACCAATGGATTTCCATTATTTCTGTATACCACAGCATCAAATCGCTTCTGTAACTCATTCACAACCAAACCCTTTTCAACAGAAATTAAGGAAACTGGATAAGCTTTATTATTAACCAGATAATGTAAAAAATTCTGTCTTACTTCCTCTTCAGGATTTAACTTAACATATTTTTTTCTAAATATGTCGAGTACTTCTTTTGTTCCCGATGAATTTAACCTGATTTTAAGATCAGCTTGTGGAAGACTTTCCATTAATAAAAATCGTTTTGCATATAATTGTTTAACTCTTCGAAATTGCCCGGTATTCCAAATGAAATCAGTAAAACTATAAACATTAAGCCTATGGCCAGTCCGCCTAAAATCAAAATACCATAAATTGTAAAAAAGTTTGCCAGATTTTTTTGAGCATTAATTAAACTCAGTTTATCCCTGAGCTTATAGGCTAATTCTATTTTTCTACCAGCCTGAAAACATATAATGCCTATCCAAATTGGCAACCAGGCAACGAGTATTCCTATCAGCGTAATAGCCACTAAACCGCCATAAACTATTAATAATATGCCAATTAACTTTAGCCAGTTTCGACTTGCATATAATGGAAATGCAATCTCTTCGATAAGCTTTTCTTCTGAAGTTATATTTTCCATTGTTTTTTTTGTAAAGATATGCAATAAGTATAAAACGACTTTTTTCGATGACAAGATATTTAGCCTAAATATACAATAGTTATGCTCGTTTTTTGCTTTAACTTCATTAACAGGCTTTAACAATTTTAGGTTTATAAATTTCAATTTAGAAACTAATCTTATTGTTATTATGTTTTACTTTTGTAAAAAAATTATGGTGAAGAAGTTTTTTCTAAATAAGTATTTTTATGTAGGCTTTGGTTTTCTCTTGTGGATGCTATTTGCTGATCAGGAGAGTTTGATTGTTCAATACAAATTAAGCGATGACATAAAAACTCTGGAAAAACAAAAAGAATTTTATTTGGAAGAAATTGATAAAAACAGAAGTTCTCTTGAAATATTAACCAATGATACTTCCAGCCTGGAAAAGTTTGCCCGCGAAAATTATTTCATGAAAAAAGATAATGAGGAAGTTTTTGTAGTTGTTGAAGAAGAGTAAGCCAAACTCAATTTATTTTTTCAATTTATTGCGGGTCAACATCAAATTGAATAATTACCGATTTGTATGCAGCAAGTTTCCTGTACTCATCCAAACATTCGAGTAAGAGGTTCTTCATTTCATTTTGACTTTTGTTTTTAGGTAATTTGAGCATTATTTGTTTAATAAAATACAAACGTATTCTTCCAATCATTGGAAATTCGGGTCCATATACAAGTTTCCCAAATTTTGCCTTTAAAATATTTGCAAAAACATCTGCACCCTTATTTAGTATTTTAAAATCCTTATGTTTTATCTTTATATTTATCAATCGGTAATATGGGGGGTAGCGAAACTTCTCACGCTCCCTTAGTTGGTTTAGGTACATACTTTCGTAATCGTTGAAGACTACATTTTTTATAATATGATGATCAGGATTCCATGATTGCAATACCACCTGACCTCTTCTGCCTTTTCGTCCCGCTCGGCCGCTCACCTGAGCCATTAATTGAAAACTGGTTTCATGGGCTCTGAAATCGGGAAAACTCAACATATTATCGGTACTTAAAACACCCACAACATTAACATTATCAAAATCCAGTCCCTTGGTAACCATTTGAGTTCCGGTTAGTATATCGGTTTTTCTCTCCTCAAAGTCGCTTATTATTTTTTGAAAAGCATTTTTTTTCCTGGTGGAATCCAGATCCATCCGGGTAATTTTTGCATCCGGAAAAATCATTTCCAGATCTTCTTCAACTTTCTCTGTACCAAAACCCATCATCCTTAAATCGTTGCTTCCACAATCGTTACATGTTGATGGAATTGAGGTAGAATATCCACAATAATGACATTTTAAAAGTTCGCTATTCTTATGATAAGTTAGAGTAACATCACAATTTTTACACTGAGGTATCCAATTACATTGCTTACATTCTATCCTAAGAGAAAATCCTCTTCTGTTTTGAAACAATATTACTTGCTTTTTTTCTGCAAGTGCCTTGGATATTTTTTTTAATAATACAGAAGAAAAATTCGATTTTATGGTTTTTCTTTTATACTCTCCTTTCATATCCACCACTGCAATTTCGGGCATTTCTATCCCGCCATAACGTTCAGTAAGTTTTGCATAGCCATATTTACCATTCATGGCGTTAAAATAACTTTCGATAGAAGGTGTTGCCGATCCAAGAACGACTTTAGCCTTATGTAAAAGTGCAAGATAAATTGATGCATCACGAGCATTATATCGAGGAGCAGGATCGAATTGTTTATATGAAGAATCGTGTTCTTCATCAACAATTATTAAACCTAAATTACTGTAAGGCAAAAACATAGCAGAACGAGGCCCCAGAATAATATCGTATTTCTCAGAATTTTCTTCCTCATCGAGCCCAATAATATTTCTCCAAATTTCGGCTCTTTCATTGGGATTATATCTCGAATGATACACTCCAATCCTCTTTCCAAAATATTGTTGCAATCGTTGAATAATATGCGTTGTTAGGGCAATTTCAGGCAATAAATAAAGCACTTGCCTGCCCCGGTCAAGAGTTTCTTGAATTAACTTTATATAAATTTCGGTTTTGCCCGACGAAGTAACTCCATGCAATAAAACAACATCTTTTTTTGATAAACCGTCACTTATAATTTTCAGTGCCTCTTCCTGATGGCTGCTCAAAACAATATCATCAACAAACTTTTTACCAGCCTTAAACTCCAATCGGCTAACTACTTTATCCTCTACACAAAAAACCTCCTTATTTATAAGAGCATTAATAATTGCGGCACTTTTATCCGATTTTTTTAAAAGTTCGTCTTTTTTTATTTGATAATCCCTGTTGGCAGGGAAAGATGATAATTGCAGGAAAAACATAAGTAGTTCCAGTTGTTTATATGATCTTTTACTCAAACCATCCAAAAGATCTTTCATCAAATCTTCATCATCAAAATAAATTGTGTTTAATGAAATGAACTTCTCTTTCCTTTGTTTAAAACCATCTTTGAGTTCCTCCTCCATATAAAGATAATTTTTGTCTATCATCTTTTTAACTAAAGGAAGCACATTTTGAAATCCTACAACATTGGAAATTTCTCCAACAGCAATTTTTTTCCTTTTTAGAAGAGCCTCTGTTAATTTAAATTCATGCTCATCCAGATAATCATTATCAGGAACAAAAGAAGGTGAAAGTACAATATTGCTTTCGCTGGCTAATTTTAATGAAGATGGAAGGGCTGCATTCATAATTTCACCTTCGGCACACAAATAATAAGACGACATCCAATTCCAGAATTTGAATTGAATTTGATTGGTCACGGCTTTTTCATCTATGAGGTGAAGTATATATTTTGGAGTATAATCAGGAACATTTGAATGTAATTTTTTAATCAAACCCGAATATATTTTCTTTCTACCAAACTGAACAGCAACTCTTTGACCTTCCTCTACAAATTCATTTAAATCGTAGGGAATACGATAAGTAAATGTGCCTTTTACGGGCAAAGGCAGAAGGATATCAGCAAAAAGAGTTTTTCTTTCCATTATTACAAAAGTAATTAATCGAAGACATATTTTTTAATCTGTAAAATTATATTTTGAATATTTAAAACTTATGCATCCGTTTTACTTAAATTCACTTATTTTGGTTTGGATAAAAATGTCTAAGTTTGGCTAAAATTTTTTTATGATTGCTCGACAACTTATTTCTGACATAATACTGCCATTAAAAACTTCCGATAGCGGAAGTATGGCACTGAAATGGATGGACGAGAACAAGATATCTCATCTGCCCATTGTAAATGGTGAAAACTATATGGGAATAATATCTGAAAAGGATATCCTTGATTTAAACAATTACGAACAAGCCATTGGTAATCATACACTTAGTCTTGATAAAATATGTAGTTATGAAGGTCAGCATATTTATGAGTTAATCGAATTATTCGATAAACACAAACTTACTCTGCTTCCTGTAGTTGATAAGCGCGAAATGTATTTAGGTTCTGTTACTTTATCCAAGTTATTATCATATCTGGCTTCAGCATTTTCGGTAAATACTCCAGGGGGAGTTATAGTTTTAGAAATGAGCCAGAACGATTATAATATGACGGAAATAGCAAATATTATAGAATCTAACGGAGCTAAATTATTAAGCCTTTTTATTGGTACACATACCAACTCAACATTAATTGAATTAATATTAAAAATAAATAAAACTGAACTGGAGTCTATTTTGCAAACTTTTGTAAGATATAATTATATTATTAAAGCTACTTTTGGTGAGAAGGAAGATTTCGAAGATTTAAAGGACAATTACGACTCATTAATGAATTATTTGAATATTTAATTATGAGGCTAAACTTAATATCGATTATTTTTCTTTTAACAGTATTTTCCCAAAGCGTCTTCCCTCAACAGGAAGGAAGCATTATGGTGGGAAAAATCACAGTATCGGGCGATAAAATAACTCATAAGCCAATAATAATAAGAGAGTTAGAGTTTTCGGAAGGAGATGTGTTAAGCGAAAAAGAACTTGATAAAAAAATCTTAAACAGTAAACAAAATCTCCTTAACCAATCAATTTTTAACTTTGTTTTCATAGAAAAAACCCAAAAGAAGGATATTGTTGATATCGAAGTTAAAGTTATTGAACGCTGGTATATTTGGCCCATACCTCTAATTGAATATGCCGACAGAAACATAAATGTGTGGTGGAAAACAAAAGATTTTAGCCGCCTCAACTTTGGTGTGGATTTGCGAGTGGAAAATTTCAGAGGAAGAAAAGAAATTCTAAATATAATTGCCAAAGGAGGCTACGACCAACTTTATTCTTTTAATTGGCAAATTCCATATTTAAATAAAGAGAAAACCTTCGGAATGGGTTTTTCGGCCGCTTATCAGTTAAACCATGAAATTGCAGTATCAACATCAGACAATAAATTCATTTATTATAAAACCAATACATCCTTTGCCAGAAAAATGGCAATGATGGGTACTAATCTTACTTATAGACCAGGTTATAGATTTCTACATCAAGTGGACATTTCCTTTTTCCATCTTCATGTTCAAGATTCAGTATTAAACATTAATCCTGATTATACATATGGTGAAAACAGATACGATTATATTAAACTGAATTACACTTACAAACAAGATAATAGAGATTATAAGGCATACCCTTTAAAGGGATATTATTTTGATATTCAGTTAACAAAACTTGGATTTGGTATTTTTTCAGAAGATGTTAATCAACTAATGATGGATGTTAATGTTGACCACTATTTTAATATTTATAAAAGATGGAATTTTGCCTATAGTTTAAGGGGCAGGTTAAGTTATTCCAACAATTTCCAGCCCTTCTTCCTTACCGAAGGAATTGGGCTAAACGGCTTTGATTTAAGAGGTTACGAACTTTACGTTGTAACAGGACAGAACATAGGAGTTTTCAAATCAAATTTAAAGTTCAGCATAGTACCCATGAAAGATTTCCAGATAAAATGGTTAAAATCAGAAAAATTCAGTAAGGTTTTTTATGGTTTATATGCTAACATTTTCTTCGATATGGGCTATGCCAAAGAAAAATATTATTATCAGGGAAATCCTTTATGCAATCAATTATTATGGGGAACAGGAGTTGGATTGGATTTTGTAACCTATTACGATATTGTAATCGGCTTAAGTTATGCCGTTAATAACCAAAATAAAACGGGCTTCTATATATCTATGGTTGCACCAATTTAACCAGACAATACATTTTAACTTAACATTTTTTGTAAATTCATAAAGAGTTGAGTCTTTATTTTATCTTATTTTTGCTTTTGTTTGAAATAATCATTCAATGAAAATAGCAATTTTTGGAAAGAAATATTCACCAAAAGACAGGGAATATTTAAACCTTCTTATAATAAAATTAAAGGAAATCAAAGCGCAAATTTGTATTTATAAGCCTTTCTTTGATTTACTGCCAGCCGATTTAAACTTCCCCACAGAAACTGAATTTTTTTCTAACCACAAAGATCTATCCTGTTCAATATTAATTTCAATTGGAGGTGACGGAACTATACTCGACACCATACCTTTTGTTCGCGATTCAGGCATCCCTATACTTGGAATAAACCTGGGTCGTCTTGGATTTCTTTCAAGTATATCAAAAGATGAAATAGTAACTGCCATCGACAGTATTGCCATAGGCGAATATGAAGTAGAAAAAAGGGCTCTGCTAAAATTGGAAAAGCCTGAGAATATTTTTGGAGAAATAGATTTTGCACTAAACGACATAACTCTTTATAGAAATAATACTACATCTCTAATTGTTGTTCATGTTTATGTAGATGGAGTATTCCTTAATTCATACTGGGGTGATGGATTAATAATATCAACACCTACAGGTTCTACAGCTTACTCATTAAGTGTTGGTGGTCCCATTATAACACCAGGATCACAAAATTTTCTTATCGCTCCCATAGCTTCACACAATTTAACCGTACGACCTGTCGTTATTCAGGACAGTAGTGAAATAAGGATAAAAATTGAAGGTAGGGAAGATAAGTATTTGATGACCCTTGATTCTAAACAATCATCGATAAATAAAGAACAGGAATTGATAATCAGAAGAAATGACTTTGATGTTAATTTGGTTCAAATGAAAAATAAAACTTTCTTCTCCACCATAAGAGATAAACTCATGTGGGGTTTTGATAACCGCAATTGATCTTCTTAACAGTTTTTATCAAAATTCTAAAAGGATATAATACTTATGAAGTCGAAAAAAATGATACTTTTGCCGCTCAAAATCAGGAAAGAAGAAAAAATTAAAGAATTTATGTTAAATAGGTGTTTAACTTTAGTTTTCACATTAACAGCAATTATGCTTCTACCGCTTTCGTCCTCTGCTCAAAAGACAATGGAAGTAGGTGTTTTTGGTGGAGGATCTTATTATTTAGGTGATTTAAATCCCGCCTTACATTTTAACCAAATACAATTGGCCTACGGTGGAGTTGTAAGATATAATGTAAATGACAGATGGTCGGTTAAAGCATCTTACTATCGGGGTAAACTAAAAGGCGATGATACTAAAACCAATGCTATAGCAAATAGGGAATTGAATTTTACAAGTCCGGTAAACGATATTTCAGTAGTTGCCGAATTCAGTTGGTTTCAATATTTCACAGGTAGCAAAAGAAGTTATTTTACACCTTATATTTTTGCAGGTATTTCCTATTTTACTTTCAAACCGCAAAATTTTGATGGTGTAGATCTTAAACCACTTGGTACCGAAGGACAAAATACAGGCTTTGATGGAAGATCACCATATTCTCTTAGTAGTGTTGCTTTTCCATTTGGGTTTGGAGTAAAATATAGTTTAAATAAAAGAATAGGATTAGCATTTGAATGGGGAATGCGTAAAACTTTTACCGATTATATCGACGATGTTAGCACTACTTATGCCAACAACCCGGATATTATTGCCGATCCTACTCAATCGCATACTGCCGGTATGCAAAGAGGCGACGACAAAAAAAACGACTGGTATAATTTTACTGGTATAACATTAACATATAAATTTAATTTATACGATAAAAGAAAGTGTAATACAGCAAGTTTCTAGCAAATATAATGATGAGCCTTAAAGAAAAAATAAATATTAAAAAACTACCCGTTCACGTTGCAATAATAATGGATGGTAACGGACGATGGGCTTTAAAACAAGGCGAAGACAGAGTATTTGGTCATCACAAAGGTGTTGATGCTGTGCGCGAAATTGCTGAAACTGCAGCAGAACTTGGCGTAAAATATCTTACATTATATACATTTTCAACAGAAAATTGGAACCGACCTCAAAATGAAGTAAATGCATTAATGTCACTTTTTGTTGAAACCATCGAAAAAGAAATACCAACATTAAATAAAAATAATATACGCTTAAATGCAATTGGCGACCTGCAAAGCCTGCCGGAAGAGAACTATGACCGTCTTGTAAATACTATGGATAAAACCTCAAAAAACAACAGGATGACACTAACACTTGCCCTCAGTTATAGTTCCAGATGGGAGATTACCAATGCTGTAAATAATATTATTAAAGATTTTTCAAATAACAATATTAAGAGTGGTAAAATTAACGAAAAGCAGTTTGAAAAGTATTTAAACACTAGTGAAATGCCTGATCCGGAACTTCTTATTAGGACCAGCGGGGAAATGCGAATAAGCAATTATCTATTATGGCAAATTGCATATACCGAATTGTATTTCACACAAAAATTATGGCCTGAATTTGGTGCCGAAGATTTTTACGCTGCCATTTTAGAATACCAGAGTAGAGAAAGAAGGTTTGGGATGACCAGTGAGCAACTAAAACACGAAGATTAGGGATGATTAATATGCTTGGTAAAAAAACAATAATACTATTCACTGCTATAATACTTGCCGTTTTGCCTTTTATGGGTTTTGGCCAGATTAGCATCGGCGACGATTTGTCTAAGATAAGTTATGAACGTCCCTCAGAGTATGTAATAGGAGGTATTACCGTTTCTGGAGTAGAATTCCTGGACAAAAATGTAATTATCATGCTCTCGGAACTCGACCTTGGTTCTAAAATTAAAGTTCCTGGCGATAAAATTACCGGCGCCATTAGAAAACTGTGGAACCAGGGAATGTTTGAAAACATAAGTATTACTGCTACTCAAATTCAGGGGAATAAAATATTCCTCGATATATATCTCAAAGAAAGACCCCGATTGAGCAAATTCTCATTTAGCGGTATTAGAAAAGCTGAAGCCGACGACATAAGAGAAAAAATTAATCTTTCAAGAGGAGACGTTGTTACCGACCACCTTTTAATAAGGACAAAAAATATTATTAAAGAACATTATGCCGATAAAGGTTATCTAAATTCTGAAGTTGAAATAAGCCAAAAACCCAATGAAAAAGCCGATAACTTCGAAGACTTAACAATTAGTATCAAGAAAAACAAAAAGGTTAAAATTGATGTCATAAATATTTATGGCAATAAAGAAGTTTCTGAAGGTAGTCTTAAGTCGGCAATGAAAGAGACTAAACAAAAGGGTGTTTTTAATCCTTTAAATCCCTTAGGCCCATTAGTTATTGATATGGCTACTGATGTGGCTACTTTGCGTTTTAAAAAACTGCAGGATGATGTAGCAAATTATATTTCTCAAAACTATAAGGTTAATATAATGAAAGGCTCGAAATATATTGAGTCGGAATTTAAAAATGATTTGAATATGATAGTCCAGAAATATAATAAAATGGGCTATCGTGATGCACATATAATTGAAGATTCTGTTTATAAAATTGGCAATAGTAATATTGGAATTGACATATATCTGGAAGAAGGCAATAAGTATTATTTCAGAAATATTGAATGGGTTGGTAATACAATTTATACATCAGAATTTTTAAGCACTATTTTGGGTATCCGAAGAGGCGATGTTTATAATAAGGAACTTCTGGAAACTAACCTCAGTTATAATCCTTTGGGTTATGATGTATCTTCATTATACATGGACAATGGTTATTTGTTTTTTAATGCCACACCGGTTGAAGTATATGTAAACAACGATTCTATTGATTTGGAAATCAGAATTTTTGAAGGCAAACAGGCTAGAATCGACAAGGTTAGTATTCAGGGAAATGATAAAACCAACGATCATGTAGTAATTCGTGAACTACGAACTCGTCCGGGTCAGTTATTCAGCCGTTCAGATATTATAAGGAGTACACGAGAGCTTGCCAATTTACAATATTTCAATGCTGAAACTATTCAACCTGATGTGAAGCCAAATGCTGCAGAAGGAACGGTAGATGTAATATATAAAGTTGAAGAAACCTCCGCTGATCAAATAGAACTTTCAGGTGGATGGGGTTATGGCAGAGTTATAGGTACCATAGGACTCAAATTCAATAATTTCTCTTTAAATAATTTCTTTAAGAAGGATTCGTGGAGACCTGTTCCTACTGGCGACGGACAAAAGCTTGCTCTTCGTTTTCAAACCTACGGAAAAGATTATATGAGTTGGAGTGTTTCTTTTACAGAACCATGGCTTGGTGGGAAAAAACCCAATGCATTAACGGTTTCTTATTTCCACTCACTTTACTCTAATAACCTCCCAAAATCGGACACAAATTATGCATCTTTCGTTATTGACGGAGTTACAGTTGGTATCGGTAAAAGACTAACATGGCCGGATGACTTTTTCACTCTTTATCAAGGCATTAATTTCCAGAGATATAAACTAAATAATTACTCCACTATTTTCCCTGTGGGAACAGGCACAGGTAATTTCCATAATATAAATTATGAAATTAATTTGGGGAGAAACTCCATTAATCAGCCGATATACCCTCGTTCCGGATCTGATATTTCACTTGGTTTAGAAGTTACACCTCCCTACTCTCTTCTTAGCAATAAGGATTATTCTACACTCGATGAAAATGAGAAGTATAAATGGATAGAATACCATAAATGGAAAGCAAAAGCATATTGGTATTTCGAACTTATGGACAAACTTGTTCTGGCATCAAAAATAAGGTTCGGGTATTTAGGAGATTATAATAGCGACATTGGAACCACTCCTTTCGAAAGATTCTATCTGGGGGGTGATGGACTGTCGGGATATAACAATTTTGATGGCAGAGAAATAATAGGTATGCGTGGATACGCAAACGAAACTGTTACACCAATGTATTATAAGGATAAAAATATTGGAGGAACTATTTTTACAAGATACTCACTTGAGTTGAGATATCCAATTTCATTAAATCCCAGTTCAACCATTTATGGCCAGGTCTTTTTTGAAGCTGGTAACTCATGGTTGGGACCTCAGGATTTTAATCCTTTCGATGTTAGAAGGGCAGCAGGCGTTGGCCTGAGAGTATTTCTACCTATGTTTGGTATGCTGGGCCTCGACTGGGCTTATGGCTTCGATCAAATACCTGGTATACCTAGCGCCAACGGCAGTCACTTCCATTTTTCTTTAAATCAGTCGTTGGATTAATAATTGGCAAGATTTTTGATTTTCTTATTCAAAAAGGAATAAAAATTTAAACACAAAAAGATGAAACGTTTTCTAATCAAATCACTATCAATCAGTAGTTTATTATTATTGACTATGCTGGCTTTGCCTTCAAACACATATGCCCAGAAAGATGCTTATGTTGATACTCAGTATATTTTGGATAATATTCCTGAATATAAAGATGCTCAAGATGAAATAGACGATATTTCTGCAAAATGGCAGAAGGAAATAGAAGCCAAATACAAAGAAGTAGAAGATATGTACAAAGCCTATCAGGCTGAAGCCGTTCTTTTACCTGCCGATATAAAAAAGCAGAAAGAAGACGCAATTATTAAAAAGGAAAAGGAAGTTAAAGACTTACAAAAAAAGTACTTCTCTCCTGAAGGACAATTATTCAAAAAGCGTCAGGAATTAATACAACCTATACAGGAAAAAGTATATAATGCCATTGAAACAATTGCTCAAACAAGAAATTTAGGTTTTGTATTCGATAAGGCAGGGGGAATGACTTTGCTTTATGGTGATCCTAAATACGATATCAGTGATGATGTACTTGACGAAGTAGGAACTGTGATGCAAACTGTTAAGAGAGAACAAAGGAAGAAATAGTTAATTAATATTAATGGCATTATCAGTATATTTTGAGTTCTTAAACCTTAATATTTCTTAATATATTTTACGCTTATTCTTAATAAGTTAGTATGCGAATGTTTTTTTTATACATTTGCGCATCTATTTTAAAAGATATAAATATTCAACATAATAATTAGAAATGAAAGCATTAAAAAAAGGAATCCTACTTTTATCATTATTAGTTCTGATTTCAGGTTATTCTTATAGCCAGACATTAAAGATTGGGCATATCGACTCAAATGAAATTTTAGCAATTATGCCAGAAACTGATTCATTACAAACGGCTTTGAAATCTTATGCCGATTATCTTGACCAGCAGTTAAATACAATGGCTCAGGAATATCAGACAAAAATGGCAAATTATCAAAATAATGTTGCTACTATGTCAGATTTGATTCGTCAAACCAAAGAAAAAGAAATTACTGATTTACAAGGACGTATTCAGGCTTTTCAAGCATCAGCAGATCAGGATTTATCAGCAAAACAAGCTGAACTTTTTAATCCTTTAATTGAAAAAGTTAAAAATGCTATTACTGAAGTTGCAAAAGAAAACAACTATTCCTACATTTTAGATGTGGGAACAGGAGCAGTTTTATTTTATGATAACGGAGATAACGTATTACCATTGGTAAAAAAGAAATTAGGCATTAAATAAAGAAATTTAATGGCAAAAAAAAGTTCCACTCTTGGGTGGAACTTTTTTTTTGCTCTTTTTTTATTAATCATCATACCAACTGGCATACATATTATAATTATTGGATATTCGGTGTACTTCGCCTTCCAGTAAACTCTGATCCATTTCCTTAATCTTTTTAGCGGGAACTCCTGCATAAACACTACCCGACTTTATTATAGTATTCTTGGATACAACAGCACCTGCTGCTATTACCGAATTACTTTCTACTACCACTCCATCCATTAAAATGGCTCCCATGCCAACTAAAACATTATCGTGAATAGTACATCCATGAACAATTGCAGAATGTGCGATAGAAACATTGTTGCCAATTGAAACAGGAGCCTTTTGATATGTACAGTGAATTATCACTCCATCCTGTATATTGACATTATTTCCGATTCTAATTTGATGAACATCACCTCTCACAACTGCATTAAACCACAGGCTGCAATCATCACCCATAACTACATCACCGGTAATGGTTGCATTTTCTGCTAAAAAGCAGTTTTTTCCTATTTTCGGTTTTACACCTTTTACTGATTTTATAAGTGCCATTTTTAATTAAATTCTAATAGTCAATACTATAATGCAGCCCAATGCTTTCTTTGCGTCTCATGGCAAATTTAATCACCAGATATGCCACATTAATTAAATTTCGTAGTTCGCAAATCTCCTCCGACAATATTGATTTATCATATAAATCTTCAGTTTCCCGATATATAATTGCAAGCCTGTCGTAGGCTCTCTTTAGTCGTATGTTAGAGCGAACAATTCCAACATAGTTAGTCATTATCGACTGCAATTCTTTCTTCGATTGAGTAATTAAAATCATCTCCTCATTCAAAACGGTTCCTTCCGCATTCCATTCGGGGATATTTAATTCATAATCAACATCTTTAAACGTGGAAATTGCATTCATAGCGGAACGATGTGAAAAAACTGCAGCTTCAAGCAGTGAGTTTGAAGCTAATCGATTTGCTCCATGCAAACCTGTACTTGCAACCTCTCCTGAGGCATATAAATTTTTTATGCTGCTACGTCCGTATTTATCTGTTTTAATACCACCACAAGAATAATGAGCAGCAGGGACTACCGGAATCATATCTTTGGTAATATCTATACCCAACTTTAAACATTTTGCATATATGGACGGAAAATGATTTAAAAGTTCCGTTTCACTTATTTTAGAAGGATCGAGATAAACGTACTCATCACCCGATAATTTCATTTCATTGTCGATTGCCCTTGCAACAATATCACGAGGTGCTAATGATCCAAGTTCATGATATTTATGCATAAACTTTTGCCCTTTTCTGGTTCGTAAAACAGCCCCTGATCCACGCATGGCCTCTGTTATCAAAAAGGAAGGTGTTTCTCTGGGGTTGTATAAAGAAGTAGGATGAAACTGCACAAACTCAAGGTTTTCAACTTCAGCCTTTGCACGGTAAGCCATGGCTATACCATCTCCTGAGGCAATTATTGGGTTAGTGGTAGTTTGGTAAATATTCCCCATTCCGCCTGTGGCTATCATTGTTTTGCGGGCTAAAACTGTTTTAATTTCTTTTTTCTCGTTTAAAACATAAGCCCCATAACATTCAATTTCTCCCTTAATTTCCTTTAAATTTACACCCTTTTGATGCTGAGTTAAAAGGTCAATCGTAAAGCAATTTTCCCAAACACTAATATTGGAATGTGCTTTTACAGTTTCTGTTAAAGCACGTTGAATTTCAAAACCTGTATTGTCTTTATGGTGCAGGATTCTAAATTCCGAATGGCCCCCTTCACGTGCAAGGTTATACTTTCCCGAACTCTCCTTATCGAATTTCGTTCCCCATTCTATTAACTCCTTAACTCTCTCCGTGGATTCAGTAATGGTAATTCTTACAATTTCTTCATCGTTTATTTGGGAGCCAGCTTTAAGCGTATCACTAATATGTTTTTCATAAGTATCGGGCGAATACATCACCGCGGCAATTCCACCCTGTGCATATTTTGTGGATGTTTCTTCCAGAACAGTTTTTGAAATCAGGATTACCTTTCCATGTTCTGCAACTTTTAATGCGTAAACCATTCCGGCAATTCCGGAGCCTATTACAAGAAAATCGGTTTTAACTGACATTTTAAATGTTTCCTACAAAATTACTAAATATGCACTATCAGTATTTATTTGTTGCTAATATTATGGGATTTTATTCAATAATTTAAAATTCTGATGTAAAATAGAACTTTATATCCTTATATTTTTGTTGTGCCATATCAAGAGCATATTTAGACTCGGCCAAAAAAACCTCTCTGCCTTCTTTGTCGATGGCAATCTGTAAGGCTTTACGCGCTCTAAAATCATCTAATTGTTCTTCATTATCGCTTATAAACCAGGCTGTTTTATAAAGATTAATACTTTCATAACGACACTTTGCACCGTATTCGTGTTCCAATCTGTATTGTATTACTTCGAACTGCAAAGCACCAACGGTTCCAATAATTTTTCTGCCATTTGCTTTTCCTGTAAATAACTGAGCAACACCTTCGTCAGTAAGTTGAGATACTCCCTTGGCAAGTTGCTTTGAACGCAAGGGATCGGCATTTTCAACGTATTTAAAAAGTTCGGGAGAAAAACTTGGCATCCCTTTAAAGTTAATGTATTCTCCTTCGGTTAATGTATCTCCAATTTTGAAATTACCTGTATCATGCAAACCTACTATGTCGCCGGGATAAACTTTTTCAATAATTGATTTTTTCTGAGCCATAAATGCTGTAGGACTAGGAAATTTTATCTGCCTGTTCATTCTAACATGCAAATAATTAGTATTCTTTTTAAAAACTCCCGAAACTACTCTTACAAATGCTATCCTGTCTCTGTGATTAGGATCCATATTAGCATGAATCTTAAAAATAAAACCACTAAAACTATCTTCATCAGAATTTACAAATCTCTCTTCAGCTTTTCTGCCAATTGGTTTTGGTGCAATTTTTATAAATACATCCAATAACTCCTTAACACCAAAATTATTTAAAGCACTTCCAAAGAAAACGGGAGAAATTTTACCATCCAGATAATCAGATACTACGAAGTCGGGATAAACACCAGTAACCAAGTCCTGTTCCTCACGCAGTAATTCCGCTTTAGTTCCAATATAATTTTCCAAATCAGGATTATCCAGACTATCAAAATCAATGCTTTCTTCAATAACCTGACTTCCGGGATTAAAAAGTTTCAGGTTTTTGAAATACATATTATAAACACCCCTAAAATCAGAGCCCATACCAACAGGCCAACTTAAAGGTGTAACTTTCAATTCGAGTTTTTGCTCTATTTCATCCATTAACTCGAAGGCATCCTTACCTGGTCGGTCCAGTTTATTAATAAAAACAATGATGGGAATATTTCGCATGCGGCAAACTTTAACAAGTTTTTCCGTTTGAGGCTCAACACCTTTCGCCACATCAATAACTACTATTACACTATCGGCTGCAGTTAGTGTTCTAAATGTGTCTTCCTGAAAGTCCTGGTGGCCAGGTGTGTCAAGTATATTAATCTTTATTCCCTCGTACTCAAAACCCATAACTGATGTGGCCACAGAAATTCCTCTCTGTCGCTCAATCTCCATCCAGTCGGAGGTGGCAGTTTTTTTTATTTTATTCGATTTTACCGCTCCTGCCACTTGTATTGCACCACCATACAGCAATAACTTCTCTGTTAAAGTAGTTTTACCGGCATCAGGATGACTGATAATGGCGAAAGTTCTCCTGCGTTTTATCTCACTTAGATTTCCCATATTTAAAAATTGGCTGCAAAAGTAGTAAACGAAGTTGAATTGTGAAATCTGAATTTTTATAAAACATAATGATACCCAATTTAATTTTGGGAATTTGTTCCTTAAAGATATTTTTTCTAATTTTGGGAATATATTCATAGTGAAATGAATACAACTAATGCAATTTTATGGAACCATTCAAAATATTTGTTATTGAAGATGATGCATTTTACGGGAGGTTATTAAAAAGCCATCTTTCACTTAACCCTGATAACGAAGTATTTCATTTTGAAACAGGCAACGACTGTTTATTAAATATGCACTTAAAACCTTCTATGATCTCCTTGGATTATCGTCTTCCGGATTTATCGGGCATGGATGTTTTGAAAAAACTACATCAAGAATATCCTGATATTCCGGTGATTATCGTATCGGGTCAGGAAGATATCAGCACAGCCCTGGAGTTATTAAAGGAAGGAGCTTATGATTATTTTGTAAAGGATGACAATACTAAAAACCGCTTATGGAATGCTGCTAATAAAATAAAAGAAAACATACAGTTAAAAAATGAGATTAGCGAGTTAAAAACCGAAATAAGTAAAAAATACGAATTTAGTAAGATCATAAAGGGTAACAGTGGGGTTATTAAGCAACTTTTCTCACTAATGGAAAAGGCTGTAAAATCTAATATTACCGTATCGATAAGTGGCGAAACAGGAACCGGGAAAGAGTTAGTGGCCAAGGCAATACATTATAATTCTCCACAAAATAAGCATCGATTTGTAGGTATAAACGTTTCTGCTATTCCCAAAGAACTTATTGAAAGTGAGATGTTTGGCCATGAAAAAGGTGCCTTTACAGGAGCGGCATCAAGAAGAATAGGTAAGTTTGAACTGGCAAGCAAAGGAACTTTGTTTTTGGATGAAATTGCTGAAATGGATATCAATATGCAAACAAAATTGCTTAGGGTATTACAGGAAAAAGAGATAACGCGTGTTGGGGGAAATTCAGTAATAAAAGTTGATCCCAGGATAATTGTTGCTACTAACAAAAAGTTAAAAGAGGAAGTAAAAAAAGGTAATTTCAGAGAAGATTTGTATTACAGACTACTGGGTTTACCTATAGAAATTCCGCCCCTTCGACAGAGGGATAATGATGTACTAATTCTGGCGAAATATTTTGCTGATGAGTTTTGTAAGGAAAATGGTTTTGAAAACAAAGAATTTACACAGAGTGCCAAACACAAACTTATTAAATATCCTTATCCGGGAAATGTAAGGGAGTTAAGAGCAATTATTGAGTTGTCGGTTGTTTTGGCCGATGACGAGATGATAGATGATGCTCATATAAATTTCAATTCCACAGATTCGCTGTCGGATTTTATTATAGAAGACATGACTCTTGCCGAATACGAGCGTAAAATTATAAAGTATTTTCTTGAGAAAAATGATAATAATGTCGTTCTCACTGCAAAACGACTCGGTATAGGAAAATCTACAATTTACAGGCTTCTAAAGGAAAAAGAACTCTAATTAATGGAGAAATTATATTCAACAGATAAGATAATGACTTATGTTGGGAACAACGAAGATCAATGTAAAGAGTTATTAGAATTGTTTGCAGATACCATTCCGGCAGAATTGGATAAGTTAAAAACGGAAATCACCAATAAAAATTGGGAGAAAGCCTACCAAATAATGCATCGGATTAAGCCTTCTTTTGAGATTATGCAAATAAAAAACGGAAGTGAGGAATTTGTTAAGTTGAATAATAATATAAATTCAAAGGTAGATTTGGATAAGAGTAAGGAATTATTCAACAATATGAAAACTCATATATATATGGCCATTGAACAAATAAAAAAAGATATTGACTATTGATTAAACAATAATAAACCCCTTCTTTTACAATAAAAATCAGATTTAAATTTAATTTTTAAAAACATCCTTGATTCTGAATATTTTATAAACGCCAATCTTTGTTAAAAATGTTTCTCAGTTCGTGGGAAAATAGTAATTTTGCAGTCTTATTTAAAATTATTCTTAATAAGGAAACATGGATAATGAAAAAAATATGAATAAGGTCCTCGACGAGGTAACCTCCGGCGAATATAAGTATGGTTTTTATACTGATATTGAGACGGAGACTGCCCCTAAAGGCCTTACCGAAGATACAATAAGGTTTATTTCAGCAAAGAAAAATGAACCTGAATGGATGCTGGATTACAGATTAAAAGCATATAAACACTGGTTAAAATTAGAAGAACCACAATGGGCACATGTGAAATATCCTAAGATTGATTTTCAGGAAATAATATTCTACGCAGCCCCAAAAAAGAAAAAACAACTTGAAAGTTTAGATGAAGTTGATCCTGAGTTACTGGACACTTTCAATAAACTTGGTATTTCGCTGGATGAGCAAAAAATGCTTGCAGGAGTTGCTGTTGATGCAGTTATCGACAGTGTTTCTGTAAAGACCACTTTTCAGGAAACACTTTCCAAACACGGAATTATTTTTTGCAGTATCAGCGATGCAGTGCAAAATCATCCTGATTTGGTTAAGAAATATCTGGGTTCGGTGGTGCCGCATACTGATAACTATTTTGCTGCTTTAAATGCAGCTGTATTTAGCGATGGTTCATTTTGTTATATTCCGAAAGGTGTACGTTGTCCAATAGAACTTTCTACTTATTTCAGAATCAATGCAGCAAATACGGGTCAGTTTGAAAGAACTCTTCTGGTTGCCGACGATGATAGTTATGTGAGTTATCTTGAAGGCTGTACAGCACCTCAGCGAGATGAAAATCAATTACATGCTGCAGTTGTGGAAATTGTTGCTATGGACAATGCAGAGGTAAAATATTCAACTGTACAAAACTGGTATCCAGGAAATAAAGAAGGAAAAGGTGGTATTTATAATTTCGTAACAAAGCGTGGTGCTTGTCGCGGAAACTCCTCCAAAATAAGTTGGACTCAGGTAGAAACAGGATCGGCGGTAACATGGAAATATCCCTCTTGTTTGCTTTTAGGCGACAATTCCATTGGAGAGTTCTATTCTGTTGCAGTTACAAATAATCATCAGCAGGCCGATACAGGAACTAAAATGATTCACATTGGTAAAAATACCAAGAGTACAATCATCTCAAAAGGTATTTCTGCAGGATTTAGTAATAATAGTTATAGAGGTTTAGTAAGAGTTTCTAAAAAAGCAGAAAACTCCAGAAATTTCTCACAATGTGATTCATTGCTTTTGGGTGATAAATGTGGTGCACATACTTTTCCATATATAAAAACAGCTAATAATTCATCAATTGTAGAGCACGAAGCAACCACTTCAAAAATATCTGAAGATCAGTTGTTCTACTGTCAGCAAAGAGGAATTGATATGGAAAAAGCCATAGGCCTAATTGTAAATGGCTATGCAAAAGAAGTACTTAATAAATTACCGATGGAATTTGCTGTGGAAGCACAAAAGTTATTGGCAATTACTTTGGAAGGAAGCGTTGGTTAAAAATTATCAAGATATATTAATACATTAGCAAGTCAGCCCACAAGCCGACTTTACAATTTAAAATAAAGAAAATGCTCTTAAATATAAAAGATTTACATGTTTCCATAAATGGAAAAGAAATTTTAAAGGGTTTAAACCTTGGCGTTAACGAAGGTGAAATTCACGCCATTATGGGACCTAATGGTACAGGGAAAAGTACTCTTGCCGCTGCAATTACTGGCCGCGAAGGATATGAAATTACAAAAGGAACCATAGAATATAAGGGTAAAACAATTAATGAAATGGAACCCGATGAAAGAGCCAATTTGGGTATTTTTCTAAGTTTCCAGTATCCAGTGGAAATACCCGGGGTTAGCATGACAAATTTTATGAGAACAGCCGTTAACTCACAACGTGAGTACAGAGGCGAAGAACCAATGTCGGCATCCGCATTTCTTAAAAAACTTGATGAAAAGAAAAAATTGGTTGAAATACATTCTAAATTAACAAAACGATCTGTAAACGAGGGTTTCTCAGGTGGAGAAAAGAAAAAGAATGAAATATTCCAAATGGCCATGCTGGAACCTAATCTTGCAATTTTGGATGAAACCGATTCAGGTTTAGATATAGATGCATTAAAAGTTGTTGCCAAAGGAGTTAATGCTTTACGCTCTCCGGAAAATGGTTTCGTGGTTATAACTCACTATCAGCGACTGTTGGATTTTATAATCCCCGATTTTGTACATGTTATTTACGATGGCCGTATAGTTAAATCAGGTGGTAAAGGTCTGGCTTTGGAATTGGAAGAAAGAGGCTACGACTGGATTAAAGAACAAATAGATAACTAATATTTATTAAGATGTTAAACAATACAGAAAATATTCTAAAGGAACATCTTCTTGAATATTATAAAGTTAACAAAAACGCGCTTAATAAAAGCATGTTAGAAAGTGTTAGCAATTTAAGAGATGAAGCCGTAGAGTATTTAAAAAATAATAATCTTCCTCATAAGAAAGATGAGAAATGGAGAAGTACCAATTTGGAACACCTCTATTCGCAAACACCCAGTCTGGATTATAAACCTACTGACTATAAAAAAAGTTTGGAGGAAATTTTCATTTGTGAAGTTCACGGTTTTGAAGCAAAGAGATTTTCAATGCTTAATGGCTGGTATTATAGTCCTGAAAACGAGAAATTAAAAGTTTTCGATAATGGATTAATTGTTGGAAGTATAATTGAAGCACAAAAACAATTTCCCGATTTATTTAATGAGCATTTTAATACTGTTGCCAATATAAAAACTCATGGATTAACGGCATGTAATGCCGCATTATTTAAAGATGGTTTTTTTGTTTATGTTCCTGATAATGTAGTAGTTGAAGACACAGTTCAGTTGATAAAAATGATCAACAAAGAAGAAGATATGTTTATCAACTCGAGGAATTTAATTGTTTTAGGTAAAAACAGTGAACTTTCATTTCTGCATTGCGATGATTCGATAAATCATAGTCCAAGCATTTTAAATACGGTAACTGAATTTATTGTTTCGGAGAATGCACATCTTCGAATAAACAAACTTCAAAATTTAAACGATTCCACTACTCTTATCAATAGCACATTTATTAAGCAACATAAAAACAGTTCAACTAAAGTAAATGTAATAACATACAATGGTGGACTTATCAGAAATGAACTTTTTGTTGATTTAATTGGAGAAGGTGCTGACGCAGATTTGAATGGTGTTTATTTAATGGATAAAAAACAGCATATCGACAATCAGGTATATGTAAACCATGCTGTTCCAAATTGTACCAGCAGTGAGCTTTTTAAAGGAGTTTTGGATAATGAAGCCAGCGGAGTTTTTAATGGATATATTTTTGTGGAAAGAGATGCACAAAATACCATGGCATTCCAACAAAATAACAATATCCTTATGAGTTCCGATGCAAAAATCGATACTCAGCCATTCCTTGAAATTTATGCTGATGACGTAAAATGCAGCCACGGCGCCACAGTTGGTCAGTTAGATACAGAGGCTCTGTTTTATATGAAGCAAAGAGGCATTAGCCACGATGATGCGCTTTTATTACTTATGTTTGCTTTTACAGCAGAAGTAACTTCAAAAATTAATATTGAAGCACTGCGGCTGAGTATAGAAGACATGATAAAGAAACGTTTAAGAGGCGAATTGTCAATATGTGAGAAATGTGTATTACATTGTAGCGTTCCGGAATATCCTATGGAATTCGACATTGACATGAGTAAGATTTAATCCTATGGGTTTAAACATTGATAAAATAAGAGCCGATTTCCCAATATTAAATCGTCGAGTTTACGGCAAACAGTTGGTATACTTCGATAATGGGGCTACTTCCCAAAAGCCTCAGCAAGTTATCGATTGCATAGTGGATTACTATTCAAATATAAATAGTAATGTACACAGAGGAGTTCATAAATTGAGTGTTGAAGCAACAACAGCATTTGAAGATGCCAGAAAATATATTGCTGATTTCATCAATGCAGAAGATGATAAGGAAATTGTTTTCACCAGCGGTACAACTGAATCAATAAATTTGGTGGCAAACAGTTTTTTAAGTCTGATTAATAAGGGTGATGAAGTTCTCATAACTTCCATGGAACATCATTCAAATTTGGTTCCATGGCAACAAGTTTGCGAAAAAAAAGATGCTAAATTAAAAGTAGTTCCTGTTGATGAAGATGGAAATCTCGACATGGAGTTTATGGATAATATGCTTAACGAAAAGGTAAAAATATTTGCTCTTTCACATATTTCCAATGTTTTGGGGACTATTAATCCAATAAAAGATATAATTGCCAAAGCACATAAATTTGGCATTCCGGTTCTTATTGATGGAGCACAAGCCATTGCACATACCAAGGTGGATGTTCAGGATTTGGATTGCGAATTTTATTGCTTTTCGGCTCATAAAGCCTATGGACCAATGGGATTTGGAGTTTTGTATGGAAAGAAGGAATGGTTAAACAAATTATCACCATATCAGTATGGTGGTGAGATGATTTCTACGGTTAGCCTGGATAAAAGCACTTTCAATGAAATACCATATAAATTTGAGGCTGGAACACCAAATGTTGCAGGAGCATTAGCAACAGCAGAAGCCATAAAATATATCCATAACATAGGCATTGAAAATATTGTTGAATACGAAGATGATTTATTGGAGTATGCAACAGAAAAACTTCTGGAAATTGAAAGAATGAGAATTATTGGGATAAGTTCTAATAAAACTGCTGTGATTTCATTTTTAGTAGGCGATATTCATCCTTACGATATAGGAACTTTAATGGATCAGATGGGAGTGGCTGTGCGTACAGGTAATCACTGTGCCCAACCTTTAATTGATAATTATTGTATTCCGGGAACCATAAGAGCATCTTTTGCAGTTTATAATTCGAAAGAAGAAGTAGATTATTTTATTGATGCATTAAAAAAATCGCTGGCTATGCTGGCATAAAACATATTTTATGACGATTGAAGAAAAAGCAAATTCTCTGGTTGAGGAGTTCCAAATGTTTGACGAATGGATGGATAAATATTCATACATAATTGAACTTGGCAAAGAAATGCCTTTGATTGATGAAAAATATAAGGATCCTCAGCACCTGATAAGTGGTTGCCAATCGAGAGTATGGCTTTATGCCGAAATGAAAGAAGGAAAAGTTGTTTTTACAGCCGATAGCGATGCAGTAATTACAAAGGGGATAATAAGTTTATTATTAAGGGTGGTTTCAAATGAAACACCTATGGATATTGCTAATGCAGATTTTAGTTTCATTGAAGAAATTGGTTTAAAAGATCATTTATCACCTACACGCGCTAACGGTCTTGTATCGATGATGAAGCAAATAAAACTTTATGCAAAAGCCTTTCAATTGAAATATTCAAATTAACATTTTTGAATAAGAATATAAATTTTTTACAAATGGACAGACAACAGATAAAAGAACTTGAGGATAAGATAGTAGTTGTTCTAAAAAATATTTACGATCCGGAGATACCCGTAAACATTTATGAATTAGGTTTAGTTTATGAGGTTAAAGTTGATGAGGATGGCAAAGCCCATGTACTAATGACATTAACAACACCAAATTGTCCGGTGGCCGAAAGTCTTCCTGCACAGGTGAAAGAAGAGATTTCATATTTAACCGGAATTACGGAGGTAGACCTTGAAATTACTTTCGACCCACCATGGGATCAGGAAATGATTTCGGAAGAAGCAAAGTTGGAGTTGGGCTTACTTTAGATCAGACTAAGCAGATATCATTTTAAGAAAAACAAAAAGCCTGTGTTGCCTAAGGCAACACAGGCTTTTTTTATGATTTTTTGTTTTAATGTATTTCCGGTAAATGTACCATTTTTGGATAATGGCTTAGTACAGATTCATTATCAACAATATTTGCCTTAACAATACTATTTGTATTATGATGATACCAAAGTTCAGCAAAAACGTTATCAATTTGAAACAGGCTTATATCATAGTCCTTACTTTTCCTTTGATCGAGTTTTTCTCCAAATTTCAGAATCTGAATTACTCTTTCGGCTTTGGTTAAATCATCAAACTTATCTTTCATGATTTAATTTTTTTATTCAAGAAATAATTGTTAACAACCACCTGAGGCTGAACCTGATTTCTTGCTAACCGAAACACCGGCTTTATTTACAATTTTATTTCCTTTTCCTACCCATTCAGCATAAGCTCCGTCGTAAACTTTAAAATTATTCCATCCAAGAACATCAACAAAAGCGGCATAAACAACTGCTGCTCTTACACTGGTACGGCAATAGCCTATAACTTTACTGGAAGAAGTAATTCCTTTAGTTTTTAACAATGATTCTATATCGGCTTTTGATTTAAAAGCACCGCTTTCTGTTAAGAAATCTTCATAATTAATATTAACGGAATTTGGAATATGACCTTCGCTATTATCGGCAGAACCATCAAATTCATCAGCAGCTCTAACATCAAGAATTATGGCGTTTCCACTTTTTACTTCGGCCATATTGGCTATAATGCTATTATTAACATTTGGAGTAAATGTTGTGGCTTTAATTCTTGAAGGAGTTCCTGTTAAGGGCACTCTTGCTTTACGCCATTCTCCCATTTCTTTATGCAAAAGTTTTACATTTTCAGCCCCCATGTATTTTAGTATCCAATATACTCTGGAAGAATATTTTTGAGAACCACCATCGTAAACAACAATATTTGCATTATTGCTAACTCCATTCTCACCAAAAACTTTTGCAAGATCAGCAGGATCCATAATTAAGGCTTCTATTGCACCTTCTTTATAAAGGGCTTTATGAGGTATATTAACGGCATTTTTTATATGTATTTTCATGAAAGAAGATTCCTGCGAAGCATCGATTATCACTAAACTTTTATCTGTCTTATAAAGTTTCATGAAATCAGCCGCGCCAATAATGTCGCCCTGTGCAATTGCAGTGCTACTCATAAAAAGTATAGTAGCACTCAATAGTAATATATTTCTAATAAGTTTCATTTTATTGTGTTTTAGAGATTAAAATTTAACCTGAACCTGGAACATCAATGCGTCATTATCATACTCACCAACACTTCCATCAGCATTTTTACCTTCTGAATTATAAAGGTAGTTCACCTGAACTCTTGTCCATTCATTAATAAAATAATTAAGCCCAAATGTTAATGTATTCTGAGTAATTACTTGTGTTTGGTTTAAATACTTATAGGCTGATCCATCAGGATCGTAAGTTTCGTATTTTACAACTGGTTCAAGGCCGAAATTGGTTTTATAAAGAGCCATAACCCAGAATCCGTTTTTCTTATATTCAGGATAAGTTCCATCGGCATCTTTTCCGCCACATCCGCCGCCACCGGCGATATCACCAATGTACTTTCCATTTATGTATTCACCCTGTACAAGGAAATTATATTTTTCCAAAGTTAAATCAACGGCCCAATTTGTTTTGGTTTTTGAATCACCATCGATATCAATTTTCTCAACTAAACCATGACGATAACTACCGCCAATTTTAATTCCTTCTATAGGAGAAACTACAACACGACCTGCTATATCTTTGTTTTGATTGTCATCGTAATTTGTTGCACTTAACACATTGTTTATGCCAGTGCCATTTAATACTGCTAAGCGATAAGAAATAATATCTCTTTCGTTACCAAAAGAACCCAACACCATGAAACCCAACTCTCTGAAAGGAGCGGCCATTTCATTAACTACTGTAGATCTTCTGATGGTATGCAATGCCTGGCAAGGGGTATTTAACTCCAAACTAAAAGGTGATTTAAACTGTCCCATTGAAAATTTTATATATTTTCCAAAAGGCGCGTAAGTAACAAATGCATCAAGTAATTGAGGACCGCCGGCCACAGGACTTAATTCTGCCATTACATAATAACTGATGTCGTAAGGGATATTTCCAACCACACCAATTCTGGCGCGTTTAAAATAAAAAGTGTTGGGTTTTATGGCATTTCCTTTAGTATCTTCTCCAAAGAAATAATAATCGAATTGGGGTTGAATATAACCTACTACCTGAACACCATCGTCAGAAGAAGCTTCAACACAACCTTGTGAGTATGTTAAGTTAAGGGAACCAAATCCCATAAATAATGCTAATAATATTATTACTTTTTTCATATAACCGGTTATTTATAAAACAAAAAAAACTGCCAACAACCCTTAAAAGAGTTGCTGACAGATGTAAATTAAAATTAGTTTTCAGTAACAAATTCGTAATCAAATGAATGATGCCATGCTGGTTTTCCAGCAGCATCTAAGGCTGTGTGCTGAAGTTTATTAACTCCAAACAAAATACTTTTTGCATTATATCCTAAAACTTGTAACCAAGCAGCGATATAAGATGAAGTTTGTCCTGTGAAACAGTATACTAAACACTCGTCAGAAGCTGGAAGAGCAGATACAACGTCGGAAGCCAAACTAATTGGTTTGTATTGGAAAGCTCCGTCGAAGTGACCAAAAGTAGTGTACTCGTCAGTAGTCCAGAAATTATAAATATTATATCCGGCAGGATCAGCTAATACTACATCAGAAGCAACACCCCAACCAGAAGCGGCAAGCATTGCATCAATATTGGCAGCTAAAATTTCAGCTCCGTCAGTGGATGTAGTTTCCCATGCAGGAAATCCGTTTACTGGAAGACTTGCACTTGCGTCAGTTACCCAGTTAGCACTTCCATCAGCATTGTCACCAATATTTCCGGTCCATGCGTCAAACTGAGTATTCCAATATGACATACCAAATTTCATAACTTTAGCAGAAAATCCTGAAAGACGTAAAGCCATTGTTGCTCTACCTGCTGTTTGTCCTGTTTTACAAACAATCAAATAAGGTTTGTCTGTTCCTAATTCTTTTGCTTTTGTAACCACATCAGTTAAAGCTACATTGATAGCACCTTTAATATGACCAGCATTGAAATCTTCAGCACTTCTTATGTCAAATACGTTGTAGGCAGGAATAGTATAGTCGGCTTCAACAATACCACCATCAGCTACCATAGCTGGAGCAATTACCCATCCGTCTAACAATGTAGGAAGGTCCATGTTGTTTGCTTCCATATAAGTTTTAAGGGTTTCGAAATTGCCTTTTGCAGTAGGCTCTGTTGTATCGTCTTTACATCCTGTTAACACAAGAGCTGGTAATACAATAGCTAATAAAAATACGTTTAAAAATCTTTTCATTTTTTAATAATGTTAAATTAATACGATAAAATTTGTCTTTGTTAATTTGATAACAAAAATATTATACCCCCTTTTACAAGCTCAATTTTCTTTATGCAATAAACGGTAAGAAAAACTGTAATTTGACAGAAAATTTTGTGATGTAGTACTATAAATATGATAATAGTTATATATTTGCATACGTAAAATATATCATAAAATAAATGGCAGATTTAAGTCCTCCGGGTAGTTGTATAGTTGAGAGCGAACATTCAGATTGTTTTAGTTATCTGTCGGAAGAAGAATTGCTTATTCTGGAAAAGAACACAATAAACATTGAGTTTAAAAAGGGAGAAGTAATAGCTAAACAGGGATCCTTTGCTTCACATATTATATATTTAAAATCGGGTTTGGCAAAAATTTACCTTAGTGGAAACAGCAAAGACCTTATTTTAAAAATAACTCCGGAAAAAAGGTTTATTGGTTTATCATCGATGTTCGAAGGAAACAATAAATTTATTTACTCGGCTTCTACTTATGTAAATTCACAAGCCCAATTAATTGATAAGGAAGTTTTTAAAACTCTTTTCCGTAATAATTCAAAATTTGCGGCTACCATTATTAGCATACAAAACGAAAATGCTGCTCAGGTTTATAGTCGTTTTTATAGTTTAACACGTAAACAATCGAGCGGATTGGTAGCCGACCTATTAATGTGTTTATCAAACAGAGTTTTTAAAGCAACAAAATTTTGTTTACCTCTTTCACGTAATGATTTGGCCGATCTTGTAGGCTTATCTGTGGAAAGCGTAATGAGAATTTTAAAAGATTTTAAGGAAGAAGATTTAATTGAAACTCGTGGAAAACACATAGTTATATTGGAGCCGGATGCACTTGACAAAATAAGCGTTTACGGTTAATTAATGGAATGGTGAAATTAATAATTAGCAATAAATTACTGTATTGCTTTCAAAAGATAAAAAATATAACAGACGTTTTTTCTTCAAATCGGCTTTAGCCGGAATGACGGTTGCAATGATTGTCTTATGGGATAAAATGCTTTTTACTAATAATAAAATCCACTCGCGTAAATCTGTTACACTTACTTTTAACCCAAACAAACAAATCAATTTTACTGGCAATTTTATTATCATTAAAAATGATGAGCTTATTAAAGTGTTTTCATCACGATGTACTCACCTGGGTTGCAAAATAAATGAAAGTCGCGAAAATAAGCTCCTCTGCCCTTGTCATGGTTCAACCTACAACTTAGATGGAATTCCTACTAAAGGGCCTGCTATTAAACCTCTTGAAGAAAAAGAATTTATTATTGATAATGAACAAAATACAATAACAATAAGTGTTTAGAAAAAAATAGAAATTGCTTGAAAAAAATTAATGACATATTAGGTAAAAATACATACGGCCAAATATCTTTGGCACTTTTACTAATTTGTATTATTTCAGGTATCTTACTTGCTATTCCTTACGATGTAAAGAATCCACTGGAATCGATAAAAGACATATTAATTCTAAATCCTTTTGCTTCGCTCATTAGGAATATTCATTTTTGGAGCGCTCAATTATTTCTTGTATTTACACTAATTCATGTTTGGGACTATTTTGCAAAAAAGGAAAAAATCAAATCGAAAAAAGGTATCTGGCTCCGCCTTACTATCGGAATTTTAATAGTCTTTATGGCTATGTTAACAGGTTTTTTATTAAAAGGGGATACCGATAGTTTACAGGCATTCCGAATTTTAGAAAGTCTCACTTTAAAAGTTCCTTTTTTCGGGAAACTCCTCAGCGCCTCATTTTTGGGCAGCGAAGGTGACCTTCAGCTTATCTATATTCATCATATTGCCACTCTCACCATTTTTATAAGTATAATAACTTTTGAACATTCAAGAAAGATATGGCCAATAATGCCAAGCTTTATTTGGCTTAGTATAATTACATTAATAATTTCCTACTTTTTTACTGCTCCATTACACGATGGTTTTAACCCAACAGTAAAAGGACCATGGTATTTTGTTGGATTTCAGGAGATTTTGCATTGGTTGAGTTCAACTTCCATTTCACTAATTTTTATAGCTATATTTTTAATATTAATCTATATTTTCCCATTTACAGGAAGAAAAATTTCGTTTTTAAGCAAGAGAAGTTTACTCCTTATTAGTATAGCCTATATTATTCTCACATTAAGTGGTATGTTTTTTAGGGCTGAAAACTGGAAATGGATATGGCCTTGGGAAGAGAATTATTCATCAAGTGTATTATCATCTTATAAAACATGGAAAGTTGATTTTTATCAGGAAGACACTTTAGAAATCGAAAATACTTATTCGGTTAAAAAGGAAAGTTGCTTGTTATGTCATTCTGATATGATTGGCTTCATCCCGTCACACAATCCCGAAGCCACTGGATGTTATTCTTGTCACGGTGGCAACCCATATACCTCAAATAAAACTCTGTCGCATAAAAATATGCTTTTAATTCCGGGTAATTTTTCCAATGCCAACAGAAGTTGTGGAACTACAGAATGCCATCCTGCCATAGCAGAAAGAAAAAACTCGAGTTTGATGTCGAACCTGAGCGGAATGATAAGTGTTGACCGGTTTGTATTTAACGAACAGGAAAATCCAGATATTTTGACTTCTGTACATAGTTTGGGTAAGTCTGCCGCCGACGAACATTTAAAAAATCTCTGTGTTGTTTGTCATCTCGACAATGAAAAAAAAGAAACCGGTCCCATTGGAGAAATGAGTCGCGGGGGAGGATGTTTAGCATGTCACCTTAATTATGATGCTTTGGCAACAACAGCAAATATCAATCATAAAAAAGACAGAAACTCAAATGCGTATTTAAAATATCATCCTTCGGTAAGTATGCAGGTAAGCAATGACCATTGTTTTGGATGCCACAGCCGTTCAGGCAGGATTTCCACAAATTATGAAGGCTGGCATGAAACAACGCTTAATGCGGAAGAAATGCCTCAAAATCAAAACTATAGACTGGTGGAAAATAGCCGTGTTTTTGTATCAAAAACTGCAGATGTACACCACGATTTAGGGATTACATGTATCGATTGCCATAATTCCTACGAACTTATGGGTGATGGTAAGAGATATGCACATCAGGAAAACCAAAGAACAATTAGTTGCGAGGATTGCCATTTCGATGGTAAACCAATTACAATTGATGGCGAAAATTTAGATTCAGAATCTGCAATTATAGCCTCAATGAGATTTGGCAACATAAACGGGAAAAAATTCCTCAAAACTGCAAAAAGGGATATCCCTTTAATAAACACTGAATATATAAACGACACCGCATATTTTTATGGCAAGAATAATTTGAAAAAATTTGTTCTTACTAAACCCGGAACAATATGTTCAAAAGGCAAAGCACACGATAATGTAAGTTGCTCGGCCTGTCATTCTGCCTGGGCACCAAGTTGTATTGGTTGCCACAACGAATATGATACTAATGAACCGGGCTACAATATGCAAAAGAATATAGAACAGCAAGGCAGTTGGGTTGAATATATAGGAGAGTTTAATGCCCATGCCCCTGCTCTGGGCATAAGAAGTAATAAAGGAGATCAGGAGATTATTCCCGTAGTTCCTGGAATGGTACTTACAATTGATGTTGGTAGTTTTAATAAACAATTACACGATTCTTTAATTTTTCAACGACTATTTGCACCCGCTTCGCCACATACTACAGTTAAACAGGGAAGGGATTGTAAATCATGTCATTATAACCCTGTTGCATTGGGCTACGGGCAAGGAGTTTTTACAATTAAAAATAAAGTTCTCGTTTTTAAATCTAAATATGAAAATAATCCCAACGATGGTTTACCAGAGGACGCATGGATAAATTTTCTCGGGAACCCCAAAGTTAAATTTGCAACTAGATCTAACCTAAGTCCTTTTACTATTGAACAACAAAAAAACATTCTAAAAGCGGGTGTTTGTTTAACTTGCCATGCTGACAATTCAGAAGTTATGCAACAAAGTCTTTTGGATTTTAAATCTGTTTTACATAAGCAAAGTGCCAACTGTATTGAGGTTTATTAATCCCATGAGTTGAACCTAAGCATTGGGCTCAGGTTAATACATTCTATTTCAATTTTTTATATCCTGCAATTTTTTATTTTATTAATTAAATTGAAAAAAATAATTACTTTTGAAACAATATAATAAAGAGCAAAATATTAAATAGCACTTTATACTAGTAATTTTTTAACCAATCGATAACTAATGGGTATTTTATATCCTAAAAATGTTCTATGAGAAAGGAAGAGTTAAATATTAATCACCATATCTCAAATTCATTACTTGAGAATTCGCCTATGGGAATAATGTTTATCGACTTTAATGGAACAATAAAGGAAATAAACAATATTGCTGCCAAATTTATTGGTGTTAAGAAATACAATCTTTTAGATAAAAATTTTATTGGCAATTCCTTAAAAAATAAAGAAGAACAAACTCAACTATTCAGGATAATAATAAGGGCAAAAAATAGCAGACAAACAAATAGTAGAATTGTTTTTACAAACTTGTTGGGCGAAATTAAACATCTTGCAATAAAGACAAATCTGGTAACAGAATACAATTGCGATGGTATATTAGTTTTTATTCAAGATATTGAAAAAGAAGTTTTAGCAATAGAATCTAACAGAACTATCCAGGAGCACTATAGAGCAATAGTAGAAAACAGCCATGATGCCATATATATTTACAAAAACAATCATTTCTATTTTGTAAATAATAAAATGTGTGAACTATCGGGTTATTCAAAAGAGGAGTTACTCAAGCAAACTGTTTGGGAAATGGTTCACCCTCAAGATATTGATCGACTGCAATCGTACGCAAAAACAAGAATGAAAGGGGGAAAAGCACCTGGAAATCATGAAGCAAAAGTAATATGCAAAGATGGTACTATTAAACATTGTAGTTTTTCTGTAAAAACCGTCAGATTTCAAAACGGATATGGTATAATTGGCCAGGTAAGGGATATTAGTGAGGAAGAAGAGATGCGAACTACATTAATTGAAAGTTTTCGCAAATTTAAAAGCATATTTGACTATGCCCCTCTTGGAATTATGTATTTTGATAAAAACGGAACAATACTCGACTGCAACCATCTATTTATCGACATCATAGGCTCTAACAAAAAAAGTCTCATTGGCTTTAATATGAAAACCCAATTACAAAATGAGGAATTAAAACAACAGATAATAAAAACACTAAAAGATGGTTCTGGTTATTTCGATGGGCCGTATACAAGTGTAACAGGAAATAAAACAACGATTGTAAGGATAATTATAAAAGGAATTAAGGACGAAAACGATGAAATTTATGCCGGTATTTGTTTGGTTGAAGATATAACGGATAGAAGAAAACATGAAATGGAAATTGCTTCAGATTTGTGGTTTCATGAATCTCTTGATCAAACAGAAGTTGCATTAAGAAGTAGTCTGGATATTCAAAAATCAATTAATACTCTTTTAAAAGTTCTAAGAAACAGATTTAAAAGTGACGGTATATTCCTGGCCTATATTAACGATTCTTTAGAAACTTACGAGATTAAATATGATAATTCCACTTCTTCTGTTATAAAAACAAAATATCTGAATAACACTATAATAAAAAACAACTTATCCAATATAATAAAACAAAAAAAACCTGTTGTTTTATATTCACAGAATAACAAAGTTATTGAAAACATTGAAACAACAAATAAATTTGATTCCTCTTTATGTGTTGTAGTTCGGCCAAACCAAGGCAATCCATGGCTTTTTGTAATATGCAATGGGAATAAGCAAAAAATTTGGAATAAGCACGAAATTAAACTCCTGGAGGAAGTTGGAAACAGGCTTACCGACACTCTCAATATAATGCACACTTTAGTTCATCTGGAAAACAGCAAAGAAGAACTTAAGCAAAATTCTGAAAGCCTGAAACTCTCAAACAATAGTTTAAAAACAGCACTGGCAAAAGCGGAAGAGTCTGATAAATTGAAGTCACTGTTTCTTGCAAATATGTCGCATGAAATCAGAACTCCCATGAATGGAATTATTGGTTTTTCAGACCTAATGACCAAAGAATACACAACTGATAAAGAAAGAATTACATATGCTTCAATTATTAATAAGAGCAGTAAACTATTACTCAGGCTGATTTCCGACATAGTTGACATTTCAAAACTCGAAGCAAAACAGGTTAAACTATACTACAAAGAAATTAATTTAAACGATATTATATACTCTATTTATAATCATCACATCATAAGCTTAAAAGAAGATTACAAGAAAAATGTAAAAATAGCTTACAAAACCGACTTTAGTGATGACTATTTTATAGAAACCGATGAGATAAGACTTAAACAAATTATTACTAACCTACTGGGAAATGCCATCAAATTCACAAAAAAAGGACATATTGAATTTGGTTATAAAAAAATTAGTGACAGTCTACTTCAGTTCTACGTAAAGGATACAGGCCTGGGTATTAGTGAGGAAGACAAAAAATATATTTTTACTCGTTTTGGTCAGGCTTTATCAACAAATAAAGCTCATTTTGGAGGAGCCGGACTGGGATTATCAATTTCTACAGAACTCGTTAAAATATTTGGAGGTGAAATATGGGTAGATTCAATTTATGGAAAAGGCAGCACATTCTATTTTACATATCCTCTAAAAAGTAAACTTATAATAAAAAATAATACAGAGATGAACAAAGATTTATTTAAACTGCCTAATTGGGATGGTTACAATCTGCTGGTTGTTGATGATAGTCATACTGCAATTAAACTTTTTGAAGTTATGCTTAAACCTACTAACTCAAAACTGAAATTTGCATATTCAGGAGAGGGGGCAATCGATATTATTAAAGAACATAAAGATATTGATTTGGTACTCATGGACTTAAGGATGCCTGGAATGAATGGCCTGGAGGCCACATCTGCGCTAAAATCTATACGACCAGAATTACCCGTTATTGCTCAAACAGCATATGCACTTTCTGGCGACAGAGAAATGGCTTTAAGCAATGGATGTGATGATTATATCTCAAAACCAATTAATTTTGAAGAACTAATAACTATTATCAATAAACATATATAATTAATAACTTGATAAAACTACTTGCCATAGATGATAATAAAAACAATCTTCTAACTTTAAAAAGTCTTTTGGAAGAAGTGTTAGACAACTGCATTGTGTTAACTGCACAATCGGCTGTTGAAGGTATTGAAATGGCAAAAAAACATAATCCCGACACCATTTTCCTAGATGTAATAATGCCTGATATGGATGGTTATGATGCGTGCAAAATATTAAAATCAGATGAGGCAACTGAATCTATTCCTGTAATTCTTCTAACGGCACTTATGACCGATACAAAATCCAAGATTAATGGCTTGGAAGCTGGAGCCGAAGCATTTATAGCAAAACCAATCGATACATCCGAACTCATTGCTCAAGCAAGGGCAATGATTAGAATAAAAAAGGCGGAGGACAAACTACGTATCAAAAAACAAAGCCTTGAGCATGAGGTTGTTAGTCAGGCTAAAAAATTAGATGATACAGACAGAGATTACAGAAATATTCTTGAAAATATAGGAGAGGGCATTGGTAAACTTGACGAAAAAAATAACTTTACTTATATAAATACCATTGGAGCAGAAATATTTGGATATCCTAAGAAAACCCTTTTAAGGGAAAAACTTAAAAATATACTTTCGAAGGATATGTACAAAACTGTTATGCAACAAACAAACTCAACAAAGCCTGGTGAATCTGCCAAGTTTTATATCAAAACAACAACTAAAAGTGGAGTAGAAAAAACTTTGTTGGTAACAGCTATGCCCGAATTCGACTCAGAAGGAAATTATAAGGGGGCATCTGGAATTTTCAGGGATGTAACCAAAACCTTAAGAGATGAAAAATTATTAATAAAGCAGTTCGAACTTGCTAAAATATCCTCTGCAACTAATAATATTAAGTTAATAGCAAAAGCACTGCTCGAATTTGCCATAGATGCTGATGACTTAGATAGTGGTGGAGTTTATATGCGTGACAAAATGAACCGGAAGTTTAATCTTGTTACATCTTTGGGTGTAAGCGATAATTTTTTGGAGGCAGTCTCTTCATTAGATTTTAGTAAAATTCAACAGCAAACTGATGAAACTAAGGATATGTTCTATTGCACGTTTAATGAACTTCCTCTTTATAAAGAAATTAAAGTAAAAGAAGGTTTAAAAGCAGTAGGAATTGTTCCCATTACCCATAATGAAAGTTTGATTGCTATTTTAATTGTTGCTTCACATAAGTTTGAAAAAATTAGTGACGATACTAAACAAAGTGTAAACTATTTAGTAACTCAATTAAATTCAGCTTTCAAAAGAATAATCGTTGAACAAGAGAACATTGCCAATATTGCCAAATATAAAAGTTTGGTAGAAGGAACAAAAGACGCAATACTTACCATAAGAAAAGGCATAATTACAGATTGCAATCAGGCTCTGTGTAAAATGTTGGGATATAAGTCGAAAAGTACATTTATTGGAAAAAGTCCACTGAATTTTACCACTACTCAAATTATTGGAGGAATCAATCCTACGAAAAAAGGTATAGAAGCTATTGAGGAAACATTAAAAAATAATTTTTATGAGTTTGAATGGGTCCTTAAGAAAGCAAATGGAGAACTATTATGGGTTGAAGCAAGATTGTCATTGTTTAGCACCGGAAGACAGAGATTTATAAGTGTTATTTTAAGAGACCTAAGTGTTCAGAGGCAGAAAGAAGAGGAAATACGAAAATTCAAAACCATTACCGACGAAGCCCATTATGGTTGTGCAATGACTGACCTCAAAGGAAAACTTATTTATATTAATAAGGCATTTGCCGATATGCACACTTATAAAATAGAGTCTTTATTAAATAAAAACATCAAAATATTACAAGGAAACAATACAAATAGTAATCTCAGTGATTTAATAAATGAATTACTTGACAGAGGACACCTAGAATCCACCGAAGTATGGAACTCAACTAAAGATGGCAAACAGTTTCCTGCTTTATTAAATGGGATGCTGATTAAAGATGAAAACAATGTTCCCTCATATATTTCATACACTATTATCGATATTTCGGAAATAAAACAATACGAAACGGACATTAGAAAAGCGTTGTCAAAAGCCGAAGAAAGTGATAAACTTAAAGCCGCTTTCCTTGCTAGCATATCACATGAACTGCGTACTCCTTTAAATGCAGTGATTGGTTTCTCTCAACTCTTAAGCAGTGATTTACAAGTTGAAGAAGTTGATTTATATTCGAAGTTAATTTATGAAAGCGGTCTTCACCTAAAGGAAATTGTTGACGATATTTTCTATTTTACTATGGTAAAAAGTGGTCAGGAAAAACTAAATCTTTCTAAAATTAATCCTAGTTTGCTTATCGCAGAAGTTCATAAATTATCACTTGAAATAAAAGAGAATTCGAAAAAAGAAGATATTAATATAAAACTAGAATTGCCTGAGGAAAACCCTTTATTAATTAGTGATACTTTAAAAATAATACATGTTTATAAACAACTTATACGAAACGCATTCAAATTCACTAAAAAAGGAACAATTAAAATAGGTTTTAAAACTGAAAACCAAGACTATATAACATTCTTTGTTAAAGATACAGGCATAGGTATTCCGGAAGAAAAAATTGATATTATTTTCGAGTTCTTCCGCCAGGCTGATGATGCTTTGTCGCGACAATATGAAGGAACAGGTATGGGGTTAGCATTAACAAAAAAATTACTGGAAATGCTAAATGGACAAATTTGGGTAGAAAGTCAGGTAGATAAAGGTTCTACTTTCTATTTTAAAATTCCTTTAAAACCTAAAAATGATGATGGCGTAGCTTATCAGTAATGAAAATTATGAGTTAGCTTTAATATCATCAGCAGTATTAAAATTACTGAAATACAAATCATTATAGCCAATCATATCATCCATAATTATTTTTTTTGTATTTATTGCATCCAAAAAATCCATCAACTTGTAATTTTTAGTTTCCACATGCAACTTTAAAGTTGATAATACGCCTAAATGATAATATGCACATAAGGGTTCCACTTTATTTCCATCATGTACCGGAACAATAGCATCAAAATCAGTATCGATATTTTCTATTATAAATTTCATTAAATAACTATCAATAAAGGGCATGTCGCAAGAAAGAAATATGTTAATATCGGTTGACGAATTATTTAAACAAGAATAAATGCCACCCATTGGTCCGATGTTTTTAATTTCATCTTGTATCTTTATCAAATCGTATTTTTTATAATAATCAGGATTGTTGGTGCTCAACATAATAGTACCACAATATGGCTGCAGAGCCTCTATGGCATATTCAACTAAGGGTTTCCCCTTGAATAGTTTGAGGCCTTTTTCACTTCCCATTCTACTGCTTTTTCCACCGGAAAGCACTATTCCACTAATTTTATTCTTATTTATCACTCTACAAAAATAATTATAAAAACACCTCCCTAAGATTTATTAAATGCTATTCCAAACAGTTTAGGCTCAAATAATAAAATTTTTGTTATAAATATTTAATAATATCATTTCAAATTAGTTGTTTCAATTTAAATACTAACTTTGAATTGAAAAATTTATGGATATGAATATAAAAAGTATAATTCCAAATACGATTACACTTTTAAATATGCTGGCAGGTATTTTATCGATTTATATCGCTATGACAGGCGATCTGGTATTGGCGGCATATTTAATTTTCATCGCTGCTATATTGGACTTTATGGATGGTTTTTCAGCCAGAATGCTTAATGCTTATTCTGATCTGGGCAAGCAACTTGATTCACTAGCCGACTTAGTATCCTTCGGTTTAGCACCGGGTTTTATATTGTTCAACATGATTAATATTAGCCATGGTCAACCGGGAAATACTTCCTCAAGTATGACAATTATTCCTTTTATTGCCTTTTTGATTCCATTATTTTCAGCTTTGCGTCTTGCAAAATTTAATATTGACGAAACTCAACAGACTTCATTTTTAGGAATGCCCACTCCTGCTGTTGCTATACTAATTGCTTCTTTTCCTTTAATAAAAAGTTTTCTTTTTCATGATAGAGGACTTTATTATATGATTATTACAAACACTTACTTTTTATTAGCAATAGCTATTGTAATGTCACTTTTAATGGTTATACCTCTTCCAATGTTTGCTTTTAAATTCAAAAATTACGGATGGGCCGACAATAAAGTAAAATATGTATTTCTACTAATAAGTATAATCGGTATTATAATATTTAAGTCTATTGCTATTCCGGTAATAATTGCTTTATATTTTCTTTTATCTCTGGTGTTCTATCTTGCAGATATTCAAGATTAAATTAGGGCACAATTTTATCCTGAGAAAAGTCTTTTCTTCTAAGTTCAAAATTCTTTCCTAAATATACATTTCTAACATGTTTATCATTGGCCAGTTCTTCAGCGGTACCTTGTTTTAGAATTGAGCCCTCAAATAATAAATATGCTCTGTCTACTATAGTTAGGGTTTCATGAACATTGTGATCAGTAATCAGTATACCTATATTTTTGTCTTTAAGTTTTGATACTATCATTTGTATGTCTTCAACAGCAATAGGATCAACGCCTGCAAAAGGTTCATCAAGTAATATAAAATTAGGATTAACAGCCAATGCGCGTGCTATTTCAGTTCTTCTTCTCTCACCCCCCGACAGTTGAATTCCCTTACTTTTCCTAATATGCTGTAAGCCAAACTCATCGAGTAAAGTTTCGAGTTTCTCCGATTGTTGCTCCTTGCTCATTTTAGTAAACTGCATTACGGCTTTCAGATTATCCTCTATACTTAATTGACGGAAAACCGATGCTTCTTGTGCCAAATATCCAACTCCAAGTTGGGCTCTTTTATACATTGGCATTTGCGTAATATCCTGATTATCTAGAAATACTTCGCCTGAATTGGGTTTTATTAACCCTACAATCATATAGAAAGATGTAGTTTTCCCCGCACCATTGGGCCCTAACAATCCAATAATTTCTCCTTGATTAACTTCAACCGAAACATTATTTGCAACTGTACGCTGCCGATATTTCTTTACTAAATCCTGTGTCCAAAGTTTCATTTCCTTATGATTTTATATTATCCCAAAACTCCATCGCTCTTCGGGTATGAGGTATAACTATGGTACCCCCAACCAAATTAGCAATTCCAAATATTTCCATTAACTCCTCTTCTGTAAGTCCTAATTCGTGGCATTTTTCAAGATGATAATAAATGCAGTCGTCACATTTTAATACCATTGAAGCCACCAGACCAAGCATTTCTTTGGTTTTTTTGTCCAATGCCCCATCCATATATGCATTGGTATCTACATTGAATATCCGCTTTATTACTTTATTATTTGATGCCGAAAGAATACGCTCATTCATTTTAGCACGATAATCATTAAACTCTTGTGGACTATTTGATTTCATATTCATTTTATAAAATTCCTTCATTTAAAATATCATGCAAATGTATTACACCGCAATAGTTAGTTTCATCAACAACCAGCAATTGTGTAATATTATTTTCTCTCATAATTGAGAGGGCATTAACTACCAACTCCTCCTTCTCTATAGTGCGTGGATTTTTAGACATTATTTCAGCAGCTTTCAATTTAGTAAAGTCAGGTGTTTTTTCGATCATCCTTCTAATATCCCCATCGGTAATAACTCCAATTATTTTTCCATTTTCGACAACCGCTGTGGCGCCGAGTCGTTTTGAAGATATTTCAATAATAACATTTGTTGCAAGTTCATTTGTACTTACCTGTGGAATTTCATTTTTAAAAGACACATCACCAACCCTGAGAAACATTCGCTTTCCCAATGCCCCACCAGGATGTATTTTTGCAAAATCGCTTGCCTTAAAACCTTTTAATTCCAGCAAACTTATAGCCAGGGCATCACCAAGCACTAATTGTGCTGTTGTACTGGATGTAGGAGCCAAATTATTTGGGCAGGCTTCCTTTTCAACAGTAGTATCCAAAATATACTCCGACTGTTTGGCAAGATAAGAGTCGGTATTTCCAACCATGGCCACAAGCATATTTCCACGTGCTCTAATTAGTGGAACTAAAATTTTAATTTCAGGTGTTTCACCACTTTTTGATATTGCAATTACTATATCATCTTTTTGAATAATCCCAAGATCACCATGTATGGCATCAGCAGCATGCATAAATATTGCAGGTGTACCGGTTGAGTTCATAGTAGCAACAATTTTATTTCCTATTATGGCACTCTTACCAATTCCTGTAAGTATCAACCTGCCGGGAGAATTATATATATTTTCTGCTACTGCAATAAAATCATCATTTACTGAATTCAACATGCCCTTTACAGAAACTAACTCATTTTCAATTGCTAAGAGAGCAGATGCCCTTATTTTTTCTTTCACAATAAATCTTTTTTAATTAAACTTACAAATCTCAATTTTATTATTGTTATATTTGTATTAGTTGGTATAAGAAAAACTACCAAATTAAGTTATTATTTATTACATTTGTAAGGAACAATCACATTACAAAGATAATTTTTCTTTATTATAAGTGTTTATATGACAGAGGTCGAGTTAAAAAAATTATTGAAATCTTTTTTTGGTTTTTCCAATTTTAAAGGTAATCAAGAAGCCATAATCAGAAGTTTATTAAAAGAAAAGAACACTTTTGTTGTTATGCCAACAGGTGGAGGGAAATCTTTGTGCTATCAATTACCTGCATTGAGCAAACCAGGAACCGCCATAGTTGTTTCTCCTCTCATTGCTTTAATGAAGAATCAGGTTGATATGATACGGAATTTTGGCAACGAAAGGAGTATCGCTCATGTAATGAATTCGTCGCTTTCTAAAAGTGAGATGATGGAGGTGAGAGCCGACTTAAGTGCCGGTAAGACCAAGTTATTGTATATGGCTCCTGAGTCTCTAACCAAAGAAGATAATATTGAATTCCTACAAAAAATAAATATCTCATTCTACGCCATTGATGAAGCTCATTGTATTTCAGAATGGGGCCATGATTTCAGACCGGAATATCGAAAACTAAGACCAATCATAAATGCCATCGGACATAATGTTCCGATAATTGCTTTAACGGCAACTGCAACTTTAAAAGTACAAGAAGACATTATCAAAAACCTTGAGATAGGTGGTGCAGAAGTTTTTAAATCTTCCTTTGACAGAACGAACCTTTATTACGAAGTTCGACCAAAGACTAAAAATGTAGCTAAAGATATTATTAAATATATAAAATCACAGCCAAACAAATCTGGAATTATTTATTGTCTTAGCCGAAAGAAAGTTGAAGAAATTGCTGAATCTCTGGTAGTTAATGGCATAAAAGCATTGCCCTACCATGCTGGCCTTGACGCTACCACCAGAAGAAATAATCAGGATGGCTTTTTAATGGAGGAAGTTAATGTAATAGTTGCAACCATAGCCTTTGGAATGGGAATAGATAAACCCGACATAAGGTTTGTAATACATCATGATATCCCAAAAAGTATTGAAGGTTATTATCAGGAAACCGGAAGAGGTGGCCGGGATGGTGGTGAAGGAAATTGCATTACTTTCTATAGTTATGATGATATTCAAAAACTGGAGAAATTCATGAAAGATAAACCTGTTGCAGAACAGGAAATTGCCAAAGAACTACTCTTTGAAACAGTGGCTTATGCTGAATCCTCTGTTTGCAGACACCGATTACTTCTTCACTACTTTGGTGAGGAATACCCTAAAGATAATTGTGGAGCCTGTGATAATTGCCTTACACCTAAGGAAAAATTCGAAGGACAGGAAGATATAAAATTAGTAATTGAAGTTGTTGAAGCATTAAAAGAGCAGTTTAAGGCAAAACTAATATCCGATTTTGTTGCCGGCCATAAAAGTGGAGATATAAAATCTATAAAGCTCGATAAAAACGAACTCTTTGGCACAGGAAAACAAAAAAATGGTGATAGTAAGTATTGGATGACTATTATTCGTCAAGCACTTATTAATAAGTTTATTGAAAAGGAAATAGAAAATTATGGTATCCTAAAAGTGACGGAAAAAGGCAGAGACTATGTTAATAACCCATATAGCATATTACTTGCCAAAGATCATGATTACGATTCTGACGACGACGATTCTATTATTACAAATAGTGGTGGCCAGAAAAATAGCGGAACCGACAATTCTCTTTTCCTTATGCTTAAGGATTTAAGAAAAGATATTTCCAAAAAAGAAAATTTGCCTCCTTTTGTAATTTTCCAGGATCCTTCATTGGAAGATATGGCCATTCAGTATCCAATTAATATGGATGAAATGCAGCAAATAATAGGAGTTGGTGCCGGAAAAGCAAAAAAATATGGGGAACCATTTCTTAATTTAATAAAACAATATGTTGAAGAAAATGATATTACTCGCCCCAACGACATGGTAATTAAGTCGGTAATTAACAAATCAGGCCTTAAAGTATATATAATAAAAAGCATTGATCGAAAACTTCCCCTTACAGACATAGCACATGCCAAAGACCTGAGTCTTAGCGAACTACTAACAGAAATTGAAAGGATAGTATCTTCAGGAACAAAAGTAGATATAAACTATTATATTCAGGAAGCAGTTGACGAATATCATCAGGAAGATATTTATGACTATTTCTCTGAAGCAGAAACCGATTCTGTTGAAGAAGCTCTGGAAGAACTTGGCGAAGCCGAATATAACGAAGAAGAAGTTAGATTAATGAGAATTAAATTTTTATCGGAAATTGGAAACTAAAATCATTAAAACCCTTGTATTCTCATTAGTGTTGCTAATGCTTAATGCATGCTATCACATAAATGAAAATGAAATTGTAAAACCTGATAATTTCTTCGATAAACAGAAGATGGTAAACATTTTAACTGATGCTCAAATTGTTGAAGGGGCTTTAAATTATAATAGAATTAACAGAGTTAATGTTACTGAATTAAAAGAAGAATATTACAATCAGGTTTTTATAAAATATAATATTACCGCCAACGATTTTAAACAAAACATGGATTTTTATAATTCTAAGCCAGAGGTACTGGAAGAAATATTAGATGATGTTTTAGAAAAATTAAATCAGATACAAGCTCAACTTGAACAAGAAATTGCTGATAAAAAAGCGATAGATGACTCTTTGAAAAAGGTTCATGTGCTAGACAGCATTAAAATTGCCGACAGCCTGAATATGATAAAAATCAAATTATCTGGTAACAATTAGTTTTTCTGTTTTCAACTTTCCGCCGGAAGTAATCATTCGAACAAAATAAATTCCTTTTTCAAAATTTTCGAGACCAATGGTAATGGATGAATTGTTGTTTTTTCGCACTACTTCCTGATAAACAATTTGTCCATTGGTATTAATAATGTCGATATAAGTTTCATTGTTATCATTAACAACAAAATCTATTATTGCATTATTTGTGGCAGGATTTGGATAAATACTTAATGACTCTGATGGAATTTCTTTTTCCCCAACCAATATACCACCAGCTTCAATAACTGCCTGATTAATATTTTCTGTTGAAGGTTCCCAAACATATTGATTACTAATTTCATGATTTGGTTTTATAACCACTACCGAAGGATATGATTGCACCTGATAATCCAAAAAAACAATATTACCACCTCCTTGCACACCACTTGCTGTAGGAAAAGTAAGTCCAAAAACAGAATCAAACTCATGAACTCCTTCATTATCATTTCCCCAGTTTATTCCCATAAAATATACGTTTCCGGTGTTTTCACCAAAATCGATATAACTTTGTTGGAAATCATCAGCATAATCCTGACATGGCCCACAAGTTGTTGAAAAAAAGTCGATTACAACAATATAATTATCATCATCCAAAAGAGGAAATAAATAAATTGGAGACCCCTCAATTGTTTTTACATGAAAATCGTTGGCTTCGGTAAGTAAAGTTTGAGATTTGCCTGCAAAAGAAATAAAAACAAATAGTATTATAATTAGTTTTCTCATAAATCTAGATATTTATTTCATTATAAACATTATCAGCCAATCGGCTTGCTCCAATTCTAAAATAGTTTTTGTTTAACCATTTTTCACCAAGAATTTTCTCCACCAATAAGTAATAATTCAAAGCCTCCTCAAAACTCGAGATACCTCCTGCGGCCTTTATGCCTATCATAATACCTGTATTATCATAATATTCTTTTATGGTGTCGAGCATAATAATAAAAGCATCTAATGTGGCCGCCGGACTAATTTTACCTGTTGAGGTTTTCAAAAAGTCTGCCCCTGCTAAAATAGATATCTCCGAGGCTTTTCTTATTAATGAAGTTTCTTTCAGTTCCCCTGTCTCAAGTATTACTTTTAAGTGAATTTCACCACAGACATCTTTGATTTGATTTATTTCTTCAAAAATAAAATCATAATCGCCTTCTAAAAGTTTACCTCTGCTAATAACCATATCTATTTCATCAGCACCCTCCCCAATACAATATTCAACTTCTGCAATACGCAAATTTAAGGGCGATTGACCACTGGGAAATGCTCCTGCCACACAGGCAGTTTTTACATCCGACTTTTTAAGATAAGTTGAAACCAGTTTTGCAAATACAGGGTACACACAAACAGCGGCAACATTTGGAATTCCTTTTAAATTATCAGAGTAGGATAATGCTTGTGCACATAATGCCTCAACATTTTTAGTATTGTCATCTCCGCTAAGAGTTGTCAAATCAATTAAACCGAGTATAGTTTTTTTTATGTCTGAAAGGGGTTTTTCTTTCATTTTGTGATTCACAGTTTCGCTAATCCGCAATTGTAAATCATTATCACTAACTAAATACTCTTCAAATTTATACATAAAATTTTTTTGCAAATTTAATAACTATTCATTAATGGATAAATCCAGATATCCAATTACGTAATAATAACCAATAATATGATAAATTATTTTACGTTAAATTTGTTTTTCCAAAAGAAGCTCCATTATATATATCTGAATTTCTGGCACTTAAAAATATTGAATTTTAAGATGAGTGTTTTGGCACAACTGTTGAATGCTTAATAAATCCATAAATCAAAAGAATGTCGAATTTGAATTTAGATGAAAGTAAAACAGTTAAAAATACAAAGAAGTACTTTAAGTGTAACCGCTGTGGCTATATCACAATAATTCGAGATTCGTATTGTCCTATTTGTGCAAAAGATGGTAAAAAAATTAAGATAAAATGAATGAATCTACACTAAAAGTTAACAAAACTTATTCCAAAACTCAGGTTGAGTCGGTTGGATTAGTACCTAAAAAGGCTGAGAAAATCAGTTCACGAATTTTTATCAAACACGACAAGGTTTATTTTTTCGAGGATTTGAAAAATAATAAACTTAGATTATTTTCAATAATCAATGAAAGGTCATTCTTTCTTTAAACAAAAAGTAAAATCACGAATATAACCAAATGATTCCCTGATCATGTAAAAGCCTTGTAAGAGTATATCTTACAGGGTTTTTTATTTATAATAATTATT
>JBFFLX010000002.1:0-65698 GCA_041554435.1 Bacteroidales bacterium | reverse complement strand
TCAGTTAATGATGGATTTCCAGGATTTGGGCACCAACTCCATTGGAATAGTTGCTATAATTTCCATATTTACTGGAGCAATTATAGCCATGCAAACGGCTTATAATATGGATAATCCTCTACTTTCCTTAAAACTTGTGGGTTTTTCAACACGTCAAATGATGATATTGGAATTTTCACCCACCATTATAAGTTTAATATTGGCAGGAAAAGTGGGATCAAGCATTGCTTCAGAAATTGGAACCATGCGTGTTACAGAGCAAATAGATGCCTTAAAAGTTATGGGCATTAACCCGGCAAATTATTTGATTTTACCTAAAATTACTGCAGCTGTTATATACAATCCTTTGCTAATTATTTTTTCAATGTTCTTAGGTATTGCGGGAGGCTGGGTTGCCTGTATAGTTACCGGCCTTGTACCTTCATCAGTTTATATAGAAGGAATTCAGTCGTGGTATGATCCTTTTACTATAACCTATGCTCTTATTAAAACTGTGGTTTTTGCCTTCATTATTTCCTCCATTTCTGGGTATAAAGGCTATACCGTTAGTGGAGGATCTGTAGAAGTTGGAAGAAACAGTACACAGGCTGTTGTTTATAGCAGTATTATGATAATTATTTTCGACTTAATCTTAACTCAATTATTGCTGGTATGATAGAAGTAAAAAACATATCCAAATCATTTGCAGGCCAGCAGGTGTTGATAGATATCAACACTAAATTTGAAAAAGGCAAAACCAATTTGATTATTGGTCAGAGTGGTTCAGGAAAAACTGTTTTGATGAAATGTTGCATAGGTCTTTTTGATATCGATAAAGGCGAAATTAATTTCGATGGCAGAAATTTTTCTGGTTTAGGCGAAAAAAGAAAAAAAGAAATTCGCCAGGAAATGGGAGTTCTCTTTCAGGGCGGAGCCTTATTCGACTCTTTTACCGTTGAAGAAAATATAATGTTTCCTCTTAATATGTTCACCAAAATGAAACTGGAGGAAAAAAGAGAAAGAGTTAATGAGGTGTTGAATCGGGTAAACCTACCTAATGCTAATTATAAACTCCCTTCTGAATTAAGTGGTGGTATGACAAAAAGGGTGGCAATTGCCAGGGCAATATCCATGCGACCTCAATATTTATTTTGCGACGAACCCAATTCGGGGCTCGACCCCAAAACAGCAGAAGTTATCGATGAACTTATTTCAGATTTAACAGAGCAATACAATATGACAACTGTTATCAACACTCATGATATGAATTCTGTTCTTCAAATAGGACAAAAAATATCATATCTTTACAAAGGTAATTTGTGGTGGGAAGGTAGCAACAAAGAGATAATGCATACCGATAATGCTGAATTAAACGATTTTGTTTTCTCAACGGAACTTACCCGCCGTCTTAAAACTTAGTGATGACAATTAATTTAATAGATTTTATATTTCTTTTACCGATTTTGTTTTTTGCCTGGTCGGGTTATAAAAAGGGTTTAATAATTGAAGCCGCTACTTTGGGAGCACTAATTTTAGGGCTGTATTTTGCAATTTATTTCTCAGATATTGCCGGAGGATTTCTGAACAAAACTTTCAATATAGAAGAGAAATATATGGGTGCTCTTTCCTTTGTGGTTACATTTGTAGTAGTAGTATTTGGTGTAATTGCCATTGGTAAAGCACTGGAAAAAATAGTTGATATACTTTTTCTGGGCTTCCTGAATAAAATGGCAGGGGCTGTTTTTGGTATAGTAAAAGGAGCGCTGTTTATAAGTATATTCATACTAGCATTTTCTTATTTCGACTTGGAAAAAAAAGTTTTTAGTCAAGAGGCAAGAGAGCAATCGCTATTTTATGAACCCGTAAAATCTATAGCCCCTGCCCTGGCATCATGGCTAAACCTGGAGAAACTCAATATTAAAATTCCTGATAAGGAAGATATGATTGATAAGGTAATATAATTGATTTAGATTATCATTTCCCTTTTATCATTCGTTTTCGGATATTAAAAATCCTAAAAGAAATTCCCTTTTTTCAAATAATAATGATTAACAGTTAATTATAAACTGTGGTACAAGAATTGCCTTGACATATTTTATGATTGCTCCATTATTAATAACGTATATAATTGCTTCTGTTCTGGTAACATTGCTTGCCATAGGCAGAAGAATAAGTCTCTCAGGGGCATTCATTACCAGTTTATTAATGTCGCCGGTTATAGGACTTATAACTATTTTAAAAACGGAGAAAAATATTAATATAAAGCATTATACCACACGATATGTGTGCCCTGAATGTAATATAGAATACACTCAGGAAAAAGATTGTTGTGATTTTTGTAAAGAAATGGGAAAAGAAATTAAACTTGAACCAAACCGAGTTTTGTTATACGAATAGTTTTTTTAAACCAGCCCCTTGTTCTGCATCCACTTCAATGCCTCTCTACTGCTTAAGCCCGAAAGGGAGTGCCTTTCAACAAAATTAACTACTACTTGGGGCTTGGTTTTTGAATATTCTCTTAAAACCCATCCTATTGCCTTATTAATGAAAAATTCTTTGGAGCCCAAAAGTCTTACAATAAATGATTCCATTAAATCAACATCTGTATTGGTTTTGTATTTCAACTGAAAAAGCAAACAAGAACGTTGCAACCAGATATTTCCTGAATTCATCCATTTTTGGGTAATGGGTTTAATTTGTTCAGGGTATTTTTTAAAATAATCACCAACTAATACGGCTGCAATTAAATCCACAGTGTCCCACCATGATTTTTCAACTATCATAAACTCATATAAATCAATAATTTCAATGGTGGATTTCTTCATTCTTTTGCTCAGGAATTCCATTGCAAAGTACTGATATTCACGCTCATCCTGTTTCCAGCACCACTTTATAATTTCATCAAAATTCTCATCTGGCAATAAGCCGTTTTTACTTTTAAAATCTTTATAAATTTCCTTACGGAGAGGCGATTTAATTCCGAAGAATTCAAATTTATTCTTCATATACTTTTTCATGGAAACAGCCTCAACAGTATTTGCATTTTTTTCAAATGCCTCTTTTAGAGGGATAATATATTCTGGAACGAATTTCATAATTTATCTCACAAACACAACTTTTTTCACCGACACCAATTTTCCTGATTCATAAATGAATAGAATATATGAGCCATTCAAATTACTATTCCTGGGAATCCATTTCGAACTTTTGCCCTGAAAATTTAAGCTGTCAACAAGTCTTCCTGATTCATCATTAAGAACTATATTGTAACTTCCCTCCAAAGGAAAATTCAGATTTAATTCCCCTTTGCTTGGATTTGGAAATACATTATAAGTTTGTTTTACTATATTTTCCTTCTGACTTACATTGAGGTCGTAAACTGCTAAAGCATATTCACCCACTTGTAAATTTTCCACAAAAATATAGCCTATCGACCATATTCCATTTCTGTATTGTGGAATGCTTTGCCAGTCGTTGCCTGCATTTTCCCTATACATAATTACCACCGAGTCGGTTTCTGATAATATAAGTTCTGAATCGAAATATTGTGAATTATCGTAATAAAACCGTCCTTCGGCATGGAATCCTCCCGGTATATATCCATTAATTGACCAATATCTGCCAGGGGAAATTCTGAGACCCGGTGTTTCAGTTTTTAAACTATCTGGCGAAACCCAATTATGGGTAGCCTGTAAAAATGCCGAATCTCCTATCTGATCGATATTAAGTTTAAAATAAGTGTCCGGGAAAATATAGTTTTGCGTTTCATGAAAAACATAATAATTGTCATTAGTTGCATCCATCATTCTTTCTTCAGGATCCATAATAACTTCCAAAGGTTCATAATCCAGTATTTTTATAGAATGCCCAGTTTCTCCTGAGAAATTTATGGTATCGTATTCAAGAGTATAATCAGGCTTTAAATACCCTATTTGTACGATATTATCGTCTCCAATATAATCAGAAGCACGATGTTTTTGCTTTGGATAAATATCCACTTGATAATCACCGCCAACTTGCATTATGCTTGTTGAGTCGAAGGAATAATGAGGTGTTCCCGGAGTAAAAACCCAGTTTTCGAAAAAGCCATCCATATTTATTCCTGTATTCTGACTTAGAAAATCTCTCATCTGATATGAAGATACCGACTCAAAAGCAAAGTTTTGTAAAAATGCAGTAATTGCATCAAAGAAGATGCTATCACCAAGATAAGTTCTTAAGGCATTGGCTACCACCGCACCTTTGTCGTAGGCTGTGCTTCCATAGGTATATTCCTGTGGAATATCATTTAAGGCATAAAAGCCATTATCAACAATATGTGTTTGTTTTAGTACCTCCTTGTGTTTTTCGCGCATACCTAATTTGAAATCCTGTTCTCCATACAATATTTCTGTATAAAAAATCTGACAAAAAGTTGCCCAGCCTTCGTTTAGCCACATATCTTCTGCGGTAGAGCAGGTAACCATATCTCCGAACCACATATGGCTTAACTCATGAGTATACCACCACTCATAAAAAGAGTTTCCGGTAAATCCACCATAGGGATATGAAACATTGGTTGCATGCTCCATAGCGCCAATGGCTGTTCCGCTAATTCCAATCCTATCGAAGGGATAAGGACCAAAGTGGTTTTCAAATATTTTAATAATTGTATCCAGATTATAAAATGAGCCATAAACATTTGCCGAATCTTGTGGCCTGGAATAAATTGTTACAGGAATTGTGTCTTCAATACCATAATATTCATGTTCAAATAATACGTAATTACCTATTGTAAGCGACTCCAGATATGTTGGTATTTCCTGATTTAATTGCCAATGCCATGTGGTTGTTCCATCCCCATTATCAGTGGTTCCCATAAGAATACCTCCGCCAATTGCTGTTTTTTCATTACTTACAGTGGCATATAAATCATAAGTTGCCCTATCGGTAAAATCATCAATACAAGCGAACCACGATTTACCTAAATTGTGTGGGATAGACTGGAAACCTACACCTAAGTTGAAAGCATAATCACCTGCAAAGTGAAAACCACCCCAGTTTTCGTGAAAAGGCTGACCATGATAGTAAACCCTTACTTCGGCAGTATCGTTTTGTGTGAGTTCATTTATTAGTGGGATTGTAATAACACCTTCACTATGAGTAAACTGACTATTTATTCCTTCAACAAAAACCGAATCCACAGTTAAGTTAATTAATTGTAAGGCAATACCGTTTACACTAGTTTGCAAAGGTGTGATAAAAGCACTGCTACTGCCTGTTATGGTGCTGTTTTCAGTATCAATATTATCAATATTAATAATATAATGAACGGAATGCAGGCTATCGCCTATGCTTTGAGAGTAAGTTATAGAAAATGAATAAAATACGAGAATAATTACAATTAAGCGTTTCATAATATGTGTTTTGGATACTGTAAAGTTAGTTATATTTATTTCTAAATCAAAAATTAGCGAATAACTAAAACCGATATATTATTTTCTTTTATAAAAATTAATCTTCAATTTTTAATAATTTACCCGAACCTGCATTATCCAAAGAAATATTTTCCGGATTTCCGGAATAGTAAATATTTCCTATCCCATTTATTGATGCTGAAAGAGTTCTGTTGGCATAAACATATATATCATTTGTGGAAAGACTGTTAACATAAACGAAAGTGCTAATCATATTCCTGTTATCAATTAAACCCCAGCCAGCTGAATAAACCTGTGAAAGATGCGTATGACCCGAAATTTTTATATCGGCGGTACCATAGTGTATAGCTGATTTTAATAATGGTGTTACTGATAAAAGATTAATTGCGCCTGATCCTTCATAAACGTTAACAATCAAACTGTCACTGTAAATTGTGTCGCTGCAATTAACATCCCCCGTTGAACGGTAATCCAGTCGGCAAAAATTATTTACATAAACTTTTGCATTTATTTCCTTGCTGAAATCTCTTACCCAATTACAGGAATTTGTATTTGAAAGTTCTAAAGTGTCTCCATTAATTTCAGTATGTATTTTGCTTAGCAAATTCTTGCCGGCACTTAATTCAATACCTGTTGAGTCGGAGGAAATCAAAGTGAGATTAATATTATTATGCAGAATAATATGTTTTATATGGCCTGATTCGCGCCATTCAGAAGTAATTGCTCCGGTGCTTTTAAAACAATCGCCAACATCCTTTTTACAGGATCCCAGTGTTATAGAAATTACTACCAGAAATACTAAATTTATGAATCGCATCGGTAAAACTTATACTGCAAAAGTATTATTTGTTTAAATGATAATGCACTAAATGAATAATTTTATTCGTTATTATTCCGCTTTTTATTGTTGATTATTGAGGATTAATGTTGATATGATAAAAGAAATTATTTAGTAGATATTATTTATTTGTAAACCTCAATTGACCGATTACGAACACGCCTGTAATATTATGGACAGCGACATTTGTTAATGATTTAACATAAATTAAATATTATATTGAAATTCAATAAGTTATATTTGTGGCATGTTTTTGGATAACATAAGCTCATTAATACCAAAAAACTAATATAATGAATAGAAAAGGTTTATTTCTCTTAATAGTTTTCGGGCTGTTATTTTTTAGTGTGGCTATTTTAGCACAGAAGCAATGGACATTGGAAGAATGTATTGCATATGCCTACGAAAACAATCTATATATAAAACAAAGTGATTTAAGTGTTGAATCGGCAAACCACGATTTATTACAAAGTAAGTTAGGGATACTGCCATCAGTAAACGCCTCTACATCACAGAGTTTTGGTTGGGGACGATCTCCCGATCCTCAAACAAATTTATATGCTACCCAGCAAACTCAACGTACATTTTTTTCGGTAAGTGGGGATGTAACATTGTTTAATGGTTTGCAGCAGTTAAATAACGTAAGAAAGGCACAATTCGACTATTTGGCCACAAAATACGATTCCGATAAATTAAAAAATGATATGTCATTAAATGTTGCATCAGCATATTTATTGATACTGTTTAACATAGAGTTGGTGAATAACTCACAACGACAAGTTGACATATCAAAGGAACAAATTGCCAGGACAAAGAAACAGGTTGATGCAGGGGCTCTCGCAAAAGGCAATCTATATGATATAGAAGCACAAAGTGCTACCGAAGAGGCTAATCTAATATCCAATAAAAATAAACTTATGCTTGCCTATCTGGACTTGATGCAATTACTTGATTTAGAGGCTTCAAAGGAGTTTGATATTGACAAACCAAAGTTGGAAGTAAGCGCAGCTCCCAATCTGTTACCTGCAGAAATGATTTATAATAAATCAGTTTCATTAATGCCTGAAATTAAAAGTGCTGAGTTAAAACTTCAGAGCGCTGGAAGAGTTTTGGCAATGTCAAAAGGTGCTCGCAGTCCCCGACTATACGCTTCAGGTTCTTTTGGAACTTTGTATTCTGATCAAATTCTTGAGAATTTAGCACAACCCGGACAAATTCCCGTTTATGGAGATACAAGACCATTTAGCGATCAATTTGTTGATAATCGTGATGGCTCATTGGTATTTGGTTTATCAATACCAATCTTCAACGGTTATCAGGTTTCCAATAATATTAAGAAATCGAAGATTTTTGTCGAAAGCACAAAAATTGATCTTCAAATTGAAAAGGACGCTTTACGTAAAAATATAGAATCGGCTTATGCCGATGCTTTGGGAGCATATCAAACTTATCTGGCACGTAAAAAATCTGCTGAAGCTTTAACAGAATCTTTCAAATATACTGAAGAGAAATTCAACGTAGGTATGGTTAATGCTACCGATTATAATGTTGCTAAAATACAGTTAGCAAATGCCGAATCAGATCTCTCCTCTGCCAAATTCGATTATATCTTTAAAACTAAAATCCTCGACTTCTATCTTGGAAAACAGTTAACATTGACTGATATTGCAAGTATTTCAGAATAATTGCAGAAAAATTATCTTCTTAAATTATTTACTATTAATTTTACAGATTGATTAAGGATAAAAAATCTTGATATGGTAAAGCCCGGCAAAAAAAAAGTATGGATAATTATTGCAATTTCCGTGGTACTTATAATACTAATAGCACTCGCAATACAAAAAGGTAATAACTCAAAAACTACCAAGGTAGCTACAGAGACTGCTGAACTGAGAACGCTGGTGGAAACTGTGTCGGCTAATGGTAAAATACAGCCTGCCAAGGACATTAAAATTAGCCCGTATATTTCAGGTGAGGTTGTGGAATTATTTGTGAAAGAAGGCGATTATGTGGAGAAAGGTCAAAAATTAGCAAAGATAGACCCTGAAATTTATATCTCCACTTACGAAAAAATAGAGGCTGCTCTTAAAACCGCCCAAGCCAATGAGGCTAATGCTAAAGCAAGGCTTGCACAAAGTAACTCACAGTTTACAAGAGCAAAACTGGATTATGAAAGAAGTAAAACTCTTTTTAATAAAGATGTAATTTCTCAGGCTGATTTCGATGCCGCTACTTCAAGTTATGAAGTGGCAAAAGCCGATGTAACTGCAGCCGATGAAAATTATAAATCAAGTCAGTTTCAGGTTAGCAGTGCACGAGCTTCGGTAAAAGAGGCGAAGGAAAATCTGAATAGAACAAGTATTTATGCACCTAATGATGGAACAGTTTCTAAACTAAGTGTGGAAGTTGGTGAAAGGGTAACAGGAGCATCACAATTCTCGGCAGGAACCGAAATCATGCGAATAGCAAACCTTGATGTGCTTGAAGTAAATGTTGAAGTTAATGAAAACGACATTGTTAGAGTTACTCTTAACGATACTGCAATTATTGAAGTTGATGCCTATCTCGATAAGGAATTTAAAGGTATAGTTACCGAAATTGCTACATCAGCAAATACTGTAGGCGTTAGTGCCGACCAGGTAACCAACTTCGATGTAAAAATTATGATGCTTAAGTCATCCTATGAAAGTTTAATTAATAAGAAAAGTGCCATAGAATCTCCTTTCCGACCCGGTATGTCGGCAACAGTTGAAATACAAACCGAAACCGCTCCAAATATTCTTACTGTTCCAATTCAGGCGGTTACAACCCGTGCCGATACAACAGGACGTATTAAAACCTTCAGGGAAAGAAGAGAGGAAAATAAAGGCAAAGATGAAAGTGCTACCGCTGAAAAAGAAGAGGTGATGGAGTTTGTTTTTGTATATGTTGATGGTATTGCAAAACTTAAAAAAGTTGAAACCGGAATTCAGGATAATACTTACATTCAGATAACTAGCGGAATTGAAGCAGGTGAAGAAGTTATTGTTTCTCCTTACAGAGCAGTTTCAAAAACTTTGAAAAACAACGACGAAGTTGAAAAAGTAGATAAGGAAGAGTTGTTTAAAGTTGAAGATTAATGGCAGTTATTTTAAATATAGAAACCTCGACACAGGTATGTTCAGTATCGCTTTCAATTGATGGGAAAACAGATGCTATTAAAGAATCGCATACCAAAAATTCGCATGCTGAACGACTTACAATTTTTGCACAGCAACTTTTAAGTGAGCAAGCCTATACTTTCAATGATTTAGATGCAATAGCTGTTAGTAAAGGTCCGGGTTCTTATACCGGACTACGTATAGGTGTTTCCACAGCAAAAGGTTTATGCTACTCTCTCGATAAACCATTAATTGCAATTACAACACTCGAAGCAATGGCAGCAGGTATGATTGCCAAAATGAAATCGGATGACATTAGTAATACCTTGTTTTGCCCAATGATTGATGCGCGCAGAATGGAAGTTTACTCTGCTCTTTATTCTCCTGACCTAAGTATGCACAGGAAAATTTTAGCCGAAATTATTGATGAAAATTCCTTCCGTGAAGAATTCAAGGACCATAAAATAGTTTTTGGTGGTGACGGCGCTCCCAAATGTGCCGAAATATTAAGTAAAAATCCCAATGCTTATGTTATGGATAATTTCCTCTGCAGTTCATCCTATATGGGACAATTGTCGGAACATAAATTCAGAGAAAAGGATTTTGAAGATGTTGCATATTTCGAACCCTATTATCTGAAAGATTTTGTAGCAGGTATGCCCAGGGTTAAGGGACTTAAATAGCAGTATTTTTCTGTTACACTTCTCAGCATTTATATTATCTTAATATTTATTAAGTATTAGAAGCATGCTCTATTATTTCATATTTTCGTAGAATAAAAGCCAAAAAACATGAAATCACAGGAAAGATTTATTAATCATTACGAAAATGGATTTATGCCATGGGTGCATGAAAATCCTGATTTTAATCTTGTTGAAATGGTTGATAATTGGCCCATAAAACCATGTAATGCACTTGAAATAGGTTGTGGAACCGGTGTGGATTCCATTTGGTTAAAACAAAAAGGATTCAACATAAAAGCCATTGATGTTTCACCAATTGCTATTGAAATGGCTAAGGAAAATTCCATGGAAATGGAAGAAAAACCAGATTTCATGGTTTTAGATTTCCTCAATGAAGAACTGCCTCGCAATACTTTTGATTTTGTTTTCGACAGAGGTGTTTTCCATGGTAATGATAATTTAACCGACAGGAAAATACTTGCGGAAAGAATATCTAATACTTTAACAGATGATGGACTTTGGTTATCTCTTATCGGTAGTTGCGATGGTGAAAAAACGGAGCCGGGACCTCCATTAAGATCAGCAACAGAGGTGGTAACGGCCATTGAACCATTCTTTAAAATTCTTGCAATAAGGGCAAGTTATTTTGGCAGTGATATGGAAAAACCGGCCAGAATTTGGGTTTGCCTTATGAGAAAACGCTAAATGAATATTAATTTGAATTAATAAAAAATATAAAATGGAAAAATTTATAGCATATAATCCTGTAAAACTTCACTTTGGAAAAGACGTAGTAAACGGACTTGGAAAAGCAGCCTCTGCCTATGGTAAAAAAGTACTTTTTATTTATGGAAAAGGTTCTGTAAAGAAATATGGATATTACGATATTGTTAAAAATCAGATGGTTGAGGCAGGTTTGGAAATTATTGAATTTTCCGGCATTAAGCCGAATCCATTAATTGAAGATGCTCGTGAGGCCATGAATATAGGCCTTCAGAATAAGGTGGATATGATAGTTGCTCTTGGTGGAGGTAGCGTTATAGATACTGCAAAAATGGTTGGACTTGGTATAGCAAATAATACCGATCCATGGCTGTTTATGACTCATAAAGAACAACCGTTAAAAAATATTCCTTTATTGAATATCCTAACTCTGGCGGCCACCGGAACTGAGATGAATGCAGCTGCTGTATTGCAAAACCACGAAAGTGGTCAAAAAATTGGATATGTTCATCCATTGAGTTTTCCTGCAGAATCATTTCTCGACCCTGCTTTTACTATTTCGGTGCCTAAGGATTATACAGCTTATGGCATTATCGACCTTATAGCGCACTCGCTGGAAGCATATTTTGGTAAAGGTGAGCCTGCTGTAATTGATGAAATTACTTTTGCAATTATAAAAGATGCAATAAAGCATGGCGAGCAATTACTCAATAATCTTGATGACTACTCATTGAGAGAAGCCATTATGCTGGATGCAACACTTGCACTTAACGGACTTACTGTTTATGGTAAATTTAGCGGTGATTGGGGTGTGCACTCAATGGGGCATGAAATTTCACTACTATTTGATACAGCTCACGGTGCCACCCTTAGTATAGCATATCCTGCATGGTTAAAACTTCATAGCGATAAAATTCCCCAAAGAATAATTAAATTGGGAAAAGCATTGTTTGGTGTAAATACTGTTGAAGATACCATAAGTGAATTGGAAAAAACTTTTGTAAAACTCCAATCCCCCATAAGGTTGTCGGATTTAGGTTTGGGAGAAAAAGATGCAACAGCCCTTCTGGAACAGTATAATAAAAATGAAATTTCAGGTGTTCATCACAGTATGGGAGAATCGGATTACGATAAACTTGTTGGATTTATGCGATAATGGAAAACCTTAGTATAAAAGTTAGGAAAGGTAATGGTGATTTAGTCCCTTTCGAAGAAGAAAAACTTGCTAATGCTCTAAGAAATTCAGGAGCATCTAAGGCGGATATAAATAATATTATAAACCATTTACAGCCTTTGCTTCATGAGGGGATAAGCACAAAAAAGATATATCGTATTGCATATTCTTTTCTTAGAAAACATGCGCGAGGAATCGCCGGAAAATACCGTTTGAAAAGAGCTATTGCAGAATTAGGCCCCACCGGATTTCCCTTCGAGAAATTTATTGCAAAACTTTTTGAGGCTGACGGTTATCAGACCGAATCAGGAGTTATTGTGCAAGGCAAATGTGTTCAGCATGAAGTTGATGTTATTGCCCAAAAAGGTAATAAAAAGTATATGGTAGAATGTAAATTTCATGGCGATAGCAAAGCCAAGAGCGATGTGAAAGTTGCACTTTACATACAATCACGTTTTTTGGATGTTAGCGGGCAATGGGCTGAAAACGAAAAAGATAACAAGGTTTACAAGGGTATGATAGTTACCAATACCCGCTTTACCAACGATGCAGAAACCTTTGGGAAATGTGTTGGTTTAAAAGTTGTTTCATGGGATTATCCGTCGGGAAATAGTTTGAAAGACTGGATAGATCGTTCGGGTTATCATCCCATCACATCTTTATCTTCATTAAGGAAAAATGAAAAACAGTTTCTCCTGGAAAAAGGATTGGTTTTATGCAGCCAGTTAAAAGATGATTTCGAAATATTAAATCAACTAAAACTTAGTTCTTCCAGAAGGAATAACATAAAAAAGGAAACGCTGGCTTTGCTATCTTAATTAGGTTTTATATTAAGATTAATATGTGTGTACTAAATAACAATTTTTACATCTAAACCCTTAGAGAAACTTCAAAGGACCTCAAAGGGTTAGTGTGAATTAAGTATTGTTTGCGGTAAAATGATAAACCCGTGTTCCTATTCTTAAAATGGAGATAATTCTCCCATAAAAACTTAAACTAAGCTTTTTATTCAATATTAAAATCAGGCTTCTGTTCCAAAACTGCCTTTTTAAAATCCTCAAGGCTATAGGCATTATTAACGTTGAAATCACCTATCTGGGTTCTGCGTAGTTCGGTCAGGAATGCTCCTTTTCCAAGTTCTTCTCCAAAGTCTCGGGCAAGACTTCTTATGTAAGTGCCTTTAGAACAACTAATTGCAAAATCAATATTTGGCAGGTTTATATTGAAAATGTTAAAATAATTTATTCTTACATCTCTTGATTTCAGAACAACATCCTCATTATTTCTGGCATATTTAAAAGCCCTTTTACCAGCAATCTTTACTGCAGAAAATTGAGGAGGAATTTGCTTTATCTCACCTTCAAACTTTTTTGCTGCAAGGTTTAGACTTTCGATATCAACGTCTGAAATGTCGAATTCCTTATCTATTTCTGTCTCTTTGTCGAAGGAAGGGGTGGTGGCTCCAAAATGCATGGAACCTACATATACTTTATCCATTCCCTGATATTCATCAATTTTTTTGGTGAACCTGCCGGTACAAATTATCAACAATCCTGTAGCAAGTGGGTCTAAAGTGCCTGCATGCCCTACTTTTAGTTTCTTCCAACCATAAACTTTTCTTAAAAAACCACGGATATGGTTTACCACATCGAAAGAAGTCCATTCATAAGGCTTATCGATGAGTATTACTTCGCCTTGTTGAAAATCATAATTATTCAACATTTTTATGCTAAAAAGGTGTATACTATAGCTATTGTACCCACAATAAAACAATAAATTGCGAACCAACTAAGTTTGGCTTTCTTTACCAAAGCTATCATCCAGGTACATGCCAGAATGCCTGTAATAAAAGCACTTATAAATCCTGTACCCAGGGGGATTAGTTGGTCGGGTGTATAATTAATTTCTCCCGACATTAAGTCTTTGGCCATAGCCCCCAGAATAAGTGGAACAACCATTAAAAATGAAAACCTTGCTGCTTTAGTCCTGTCGATGCCAAGTAACACACTTGTAGAAATTGTGGCTCCTGACCGTGAAATTCCAGGTATTATGGCTATTGCCTGAGAAATTCCAATAATAATGGAATCCCAATATCCAACTCCTTTGTTGGTAGTTTTTGCCCTGTCGGCCAGTAATAATAATGTGGCAGTTAATATAAGCATAGAACCTACTAATAACAGCCTTCCGCCAAATAGGGCTTCTATCTCATCATTAAAGAAAACACCTACAATCCCTGCTGGAACCATAGAAATGATAATTTTTAGTGAGAATTTAGTGCCTTCATTCCACTTAAACTGTAATAAGCCAACAATTATTTCAAGAATATCTTTTCTGAACACTACTATTGTACTTAGTGCTGTGGCTGCATGTAAAACAACCGTCATAAGCATACTTTCTTCCGGAATACTAGTGTCTCCAAGTATATATTTTGCTATTTCAAGATGTCCACTACTGCTAACAGGTAAAAATTCTGTAAGACCCTGAATTATACCTAAAAGTACTGCTTCGAACCAACCCATAATTATTTATTTGGGCGTTTCATAATCGCGAAAAACTCAACTACGAAACCGGCAATAATTAATAGAGGGGAAAGCACTAATCTTTGAAAATTGAATAAGGAATAACTGAATACATCAGGATCGTCACTGCCTCCTCCTGCCATAAGCAGAAAACCAGCCATAAGTAGAATTAAACCTAATATTAAATATTTATAGTTTTCACGACCGAAAACAAATTCCTTCTTGTTTTCCAAATCTTTTGTATTTGCCATCATTATTAATTTTTGTCAAAAATAAATGAAAATCCTTAATTGAAGTTTTTATTATGGTTTTTAATTAACATATCTTATGATAATTAGGCATATAGTCTGTCGGAATCCATTCTTAAATACTTGCTAACTGCTGTGGCTGTTGATAATCCGGTAAGGATTAAACCGCTAACGAGAATTGCAACAAACAGATAAATTAAAGTTAAATTATCGGAAATAAGCCTCAATTCCGGAATATTTTGTCTTAAAACTTCAATTATTCCTACTAACAATAATATTGCTAATGCAGCACTTATGGCTCCTTGCAAAATTCCTTTCATCACAAAAGGTTTTCTGATAAATGCTTCTGTAGCACCAACCAACTGCATACTTCTTATGGTAAATCTCTTGGAGTAAACCGACAAACGAATGGTGTTGTTTATTAGTGCAATTGCAATTATCAATAATAGAATGCTAAATGCCAGCATTACCAATCCTATTTTTCTTAGGTTCTTATTAATAATATTAACCATTGATTTCTGATAATAAACCTCCTTGACATTCTCATCCTGCATAATGTAGTTTTCTATAACTGCCAAACTATCATTATTCGCCCAATTGGCATTTAATCTTATATCAATTGATGGCAAAAGAGGATTGTCTTCTTCGCTCATAAAGTCCACAAAATCATCACCTAAAATCTTTTTTAATCGTTTTGATGCCTCTTCACTGGTAATATATTCGGTTGTTTTAACAAAATTCTTAGTGTCGAGATGCTTTTGTAACTTAATAATATCTGCTTCTTTTACATCGGTTTTCATAACTATTTCGAAACCAATATTTTCTTTTATATAATTAGATAAATTATTAGCGTACAGCATAATAAGACCTAAAAAGCCAAGTGTAAACAACACCAGACTCACACTAATTACGGATGTAAAATATGCCCCGTTAATACGCCTTTTTTGTGTATTGGTTCTCGATTTATTCATATATTGCTAAATTATAAAAATCCCTAAACATCAATTCAACAAATGATTATTTTCGCAGCAAGTTTAAATTTTTTATAATGCGACAATTAATAACGGTGTTTTTTATGATGATTTTGTGCATTGGGATATCTCAAAACACAAAAGTATATAATAAAAACCTCAAAGTAATTAGTAGTATTGAGGAATATCAAAAAATGAAAGATGAAAACCCAAATTTCGAATTGGTAAATCTTGAAGATTTTGTTCCCGGAATAAAACTGGATATTCGATATGCAACAAAAAATAATTTTACAGGACAAAAGGTGTATGAAAGTGCACAAGCCTATGCAAGATGGCCTGTAGCAAAATCATTATTGATTATCCAGCAGGAATTATCCAAACGAAATATGGGATTAAAAATATTTGATGCATACAGACCATATGCTGCAACAGTATTGTTTTATGAAATTTATAAAGACACTACCTATGTTGCCTCACCATGGTCGGGTTCACGACATAACAGAGGTGCTGCTATCGATTTAAGTATAGTAGATTTGGAAACTGGCGAAGAAATTCAAATGCCAACAGGATACGACGACTTTACAGAAGTTGCCCATCCTGATTATATGGATCTGCCTGATAGGGTTTTGAAAAATCGCGATTTTCTTATAACTACTATGCAAAAACATGGATTTAAAGTATATCCATACGAATGGTGGCATTTTGACTTTGTGGGCTGGCAGGAATTTCCTTTGATGGATCTTTCTTTTGAGCAATTGGAAAAACAGAAATACACAGATAAACAGAATTAAAAATATAAAAGCTAATTTAATAATGGGATACGATTTTGGAAGAATAGAAAATAAATGGCAAAAATATTGGGCTGAAAATAAGGTCTTTAAGGCTGAAATAGATACAGAAAAACCAAAATATTATGTCTTAGACATGTTCCCTTATCCTTCAGGTGCAGGTTTACATGTTGGCCATCCTTTGGGATATATCGCATCCGATATTTACTCAAGATATAAACGTCATAAAGGTTTTAATGTTCTTCACCCTATGGGTTACGATGCCTATGGTCTTCCTGCCGAACAGTATGCCATACAAACAGGTACTCATCCTGAAAAAACAACAGAAAAAAATATAAAGAGGTATCGCCAGCAACTGGATCAAATTGGATTTTCATTCGACTGGGACAGGGAAGTAAGAACCAGCGACCCAAATTATTATAAATGGACGCAATGGACTTTCATTCAGTTGTTTAACTCCTGGTATAATACTGATAAAAACAAGGCTGAAAACATTCAAAATCTCATAAAGGAATTTGAAAATAATGGCAGTAAAGATGTAAATGCTGCATGCAGCGAACATGAAGAATTTACCGCAGAGCAATGGAATTCCTTTACAGAATTAGAGCAGCAACATGCTTTAATGGATTATCGTCTTGCCTATTTAAAGGATACAGTTGTGAACTGGTGTCCTGCATTGGGAACAGTTTTGGCAAATGATGAGGTAAAAGACGGACTCTCAGAAAGAGGAGGTCATCCTGTGGAGCGCAAACTTATGAAACAGTGGTTGCTAAGAATTACTGCTTATTCTCAGCGTTTGCTGGATGGTTTGGATGATATCGAATGGACAGAAGCCCTCAAAGAATCACAGCGTAACTGGATAGGCCGTAGTGAAGGTGCTTCTATCGATTTTAAAATAAAAAATCTGGATGAGAAACTGGAGGTTTTTACTACCCGTCCCGATACTATTTTCGGTGCCACTTTTATGGTTGTTGCTCCTGAGCATGAACTTATGGATCAACTTATTACTGCTGGTCAAAAAGAGGAAGTTGAAGAGTACATAGCATGGGCAAAAAACCGTTCGGAGCGTGAGAGAATGACTGAAGTGAAAAAAGTAACCGGCGTATTTACCGGTTCTTATGCCATTAATCCGCTCAGCGGAGAAGACATTCCTATCTGGACCGCCGACTATGTGCTTGCTGGTTACGGAACCGGTGCGATTATGGCTGTTCCCGGTCACGATAGCAGAGATTTTGCCTTTGCACGTCATTTTAACTTACCCATAATTCAGGTAGTTGTTGCCAAAGGAGAAGAGGCAGGCAATATTGATGATTGGGATGATTCATATGATGCCAAAGATGGCCTTATGATAAATTCAGGTTTTATCAATGGAATGGAAGTTAAAGAAGCCATTAGTAAAGTTATTAATGATGTTGAAGAAAAAGGCATTGGTTATGGAACAATAAATTATCGCTTACGAGATGCTATTTTCAGCCGACAGAGATATTGGGGCGAACCCTTCCCTATTTATTATAAAGATGGAATGCCTTATGCTTTGGATGAATCGGAATTGCCCTTAAAACTTCCTCCGGTAGATAAATATTTACCCACTGAAGACGGAAAGCCACCTTTGGCCAGAGCAGAAAACTGGACTACCAAAGACGGATATCCTCTTGAAACTAATACCATGCCTGGTTTTGCTGGTTCCAGCGCATATTATTTAAGATATATGGACCCTCATAATGATGAGGAATATTTTTCGAAAGAAGCCAATGAATACTGGAAAGATGTGGACCTTTATATTGGCGGTGATGAACATGCAGCAGGACACCTCATTTATTCCAGATTCTGGAATAAATTTTTGTTCGACCTTGGATTAGTTTGCGAGGAAGAGCCTTTCAAAAAACTAATCAATCAGGGAAAAATCCAGGGGCGTTCTAATTTTGTGTATCGTATTAGCGGTACAAATAAATTTGTATCGCATTCTCTGAGAAAGGATTACGATACTCAGGCTTTACATGTTGACATAAACTTGGTTAGCAACGATATTCTTGATATTGAGGCATTTAAAAATTGGTTGCCCGAATATAAAGATGCTGAATTTATTCTGGAAGATGGAAAATATGTTTGTGGTTATGAGGTTGAGAAAATGTCGAAATCGAAGCATAATGTTCAAAATCCTGATAACCTGATTGAAAAGTATGGTGCCGATACCCTGAGAGTTTATGAAATGTTTCTCGGGCCACTGGAGCAGGATAAACCATGGGATACAAATGGCATAGAAGGTGTATTTCGTTTCCTACGTAAATTCTGGCGTCTTTTCTTCGATGACGATGATAATTTCCTTGTTAATGATGACAAGCCTAATGATGATGAGTTAAAAACACTTCATAAAACCATAAAAAAACTGGATTCTGATATTTTGCGCTTTTCATTCAATACCGGGGTTAGTGCTTATATGATATGTGTTAACGAATTAAGCGATTTAAAATGTCATAAACGAAGCATACTTGAACCTTTGACTATACTTTTAAGTCCATATGCACCACATATTTGTGAAGAGATTTGGGAAAAACTTGGCCATGATGAAAGTATTAGCACTGCTGCATTTCCGGTTCACAATGAAGAATATTTGAGTGAAAACTCCTTCGAATATCCGGTATCCTTCAATGGTAAAATGAGATTTAAAATTAAACTCCCGGTAGATATGCCCAAGGCAGATATCGAGAAGGCAGTTATAGAGGCGGAAGATGCACAAAAGTGGCTGGATGGAAAAACAATCAGAAAGATTATCGTAGTTCCTAACAGAATAGTTAATCTTGTTGTTGGTTAATTTAATACAATATTAGCATTTGTTTAACTATTTTTGTCTCAATATGACGAGAAATATCATCTTTTTTCTGTTTGTATTTGGAATATTTCAAATAGCACATGCTCAGCAAAGCATTGATAATAATGCATTTAAAGCCGGAGAGGAGTTGAAGTACAGAGTGTTTTATAGTTCATCTCTTGGAAATTTAACAGCAGGAGAAGCGACACTAAAAGTAGAAGAATGGAAGGAAAATAATTCTAACGATAATAAATCCTTCTATCATATTACAGGATTGGGAAATTCAAAGGGCTTTTTCGATTGGTTTTATAAAGTACGTGATCGTTTTGAAACTCACATCGATAAGGAAACATTATTGCCATATATGTTTGTCAGACGAACAAGAGAAGGTAAATACAAATACGATGATGATGTTTTCTTCGACAGAGAAAATCTGCTTGCCAAAAGCCGGAGAGAAATAAAACCAATCCCAAATGATGTGCATGATATCATTTCAGCGCTTTATTATTTAAGAGCATTAAGTTTAGATGAATTTGAGCAAGACAGCACTTATCGCTTAAGTTTTTACCTCGACGATTCTTTATATCATACTACTGTTAAATACATAAGCAAGGGCAGAATGAAAACCAGTTGGGGATGGGTTGATTGTTTGAAATTTTCTCCTAAAGTTGCTACCGGAGAGGTTTTTTCAGATGAATACCCCATGTCAGTTTGGGTTACCGACGATGATAACCACCTTCCAATTTTAGCTGAATCGAAAGTTGTGGTTGGTTCCATTAGAATGGAATTAATTGAGTATTCAGGACTTAAAAATAAACCGGCCTTTTTTAGGGAGAAGAATAAACAGCAATAAATTAAATTCTTCCACCATTGTATTTTTGCACTTGTAGATGTGCAACATTAAGCTTAAATAATTAAACAGACACATAAAATCTATTTACTAAGTTGCTGTTTATTATGCATATACATAAATAGGGTTTATTAAAAAACCTTAAACTAAAAGTAGCGGCATTATCTTTGTTTAATAAAAAAGCAAATATTTTTTTATGAAAAGGAGTTTAAATTTATTTTGGGTAATAGTTGTAGTTTTCCTGATTTCAGGAATATCAATAAATTCAAAAGTTATTGATTACGATAAAAAATGGAAACAAACTGAAGAATTTGTAAATGAAGGTTTACCAAAATCGGCATTAAAAGTTGTTGATGAAATTTATAAAACAGCCAAAGAAGAAAACAACTCTCCTCAGTTAATAAAAAGTTTGATTTACAGGATAAGTCTTCAAAGCAAGTTTCAGGAGGACGGTATTTTAAAGTCGATTTCATATTTTGAAAATGAAATTGAATCTTCTGAAGAACCTGTAAAACAAATACTTCATTCGCTAACTGCTAATCTTTATGAAGGATATTATTCTGAAAACAGATATAAAATCAACTCCCGAAATACTCTTGAGGATTATGAAAATGATGATATCTCCACCTGGGATGCATTATCATTTGAAAAGAGAATAAAGAAACTCTATCTACAATCGCTGGAAAATTCTTCCTTTTTAAAGGAAATAAAACTCCAGCAATATGCTTTGGTGCTAAATGATAACGACAGTTCCAACTTTAAACTATATCCAAGTTTATACGATATTCTGGCAAACAGAACCATAAATTATTTAACCGACAATAATAATGTAGGCGATATTATTCCTTTACGAGAACTCCATTTCGATGTGGCTTTAGGAAATACCTCTGTATTTTTAAAATCAGCAATAATAGATGATACTACTAAGAGTGATGAAAAATTAATATCAGGTTTATTCAAAGATCTAATTTCTTTTCATCAGGAAAATAATGATACAACAGCCCTTATCGACCTGGAGTTAAGACGATTAAATTATTATAAACAAAAGGCAAACCAATCATCAACTTATGATGATATCTACCTGAAATCTCTCTTCGATTTGAAAACACAATTCAATGATAATCCTGCTTCAGTTAGAATTTCATTTGAAATTGGAAATGTATATGAATATTATGGTAATCAATATAATCGGCTGGAGGGCGAAAAAAACAGATGGTATTTGGCCAAAGCACTTGAAGTTTATAAAGAAGCAGTAAAGAGATTTCCAAATTCAAATTATTCTGCTCAGTGCAAGTCACATATCAAAACTTTGGAGATGCAAGAAACCAGCATTACAAACCATGAAGTTGAGCTTCCCAATAAACCAATACTGGCTTCTCTGGATTTTAAAAATATTGAGAAATTATACTTCAGAATAATAAAAGTAGGAGAAGATATTATTTCAGATTACAGGAATTATCAAAAAGATGAAGACTTCGCTGAACTTCGAAAGGCTATTCCTTCTCTGCAATTTTCCTTAGAATTGCCTAATTCAGGCGATTACCAAACTCATAATACTGAAATAAAATTACCTGATTTAAACACAGGCTCATATTTTATACTCACTTCTCCTGACTCCGCTTTTGGTAACAACAGTCTAATTAGTAGTTCTCGTATTAATATTTCAAATCTTTCCTACATTATTAAATCAAATAATGAGGAGCAGATTACCAGAATGTATGTTCTCGACAGAGAAAGCGGTAAGGGTATTAGGAATGTGGAACTTACAATATTTGCAAGAACTAACGATAATAGTAGAAGGGAATATGTTTTAAAAGAAGTTGAAAAAATTACAAGCGGAAAAGATGGCCTGATAGAGATAAATAGCATTCATAGGGATAACTTAAGATATTATATTTTCCGACTTCAGAAGGGAGATGATATTCTATATTCCAGCGAGTATTTGAATTATTATGGAAATAGAAATGAAAGGACTACTAAGCAAACATGGCTATTTACCGACAGAGCGATTTACAAGCCAGGACAAACCGTTTATTTTAAAGGAATTTTAACCAGTAAAAAGGGGAATAATTATAAATTGTTAACCAATGAAGAGGATAAAATTATCATTAGAAATGCGAATTATAAAGTTATAAAAGAGATAGTCGTAAAAAGCAACGAATACGGTTCTTTCAAAGGCGAATTTACTATCCCGCAAGGAATGATGAACGGACAGTTTAGATTACAATCCAATAACGGTTCATTAAATTTCAAAGTAGAAAACTATAAGCGTCCCGGATTTAAAATAGTTTTCGATACCATTAAAGATCAATTTAAAATTGGAGATCCAATTAAGGTTAAAGGAATGGTTGAAGATTATGCCGGAAGTGCAGTTGAAAATGCAGAGGTAAAGTATACCATAAAAAGGAAGCAGGGATTTCCCCGATGGCCTTACTACACACGGTTTATACATATGCAAAATGCCGTTGAAATTGAAAATGGTATTGGTAAAACCAATGATGATGGAAGTTTTGAAATTGAATTTATTGCTAAAACCGATAAACCACTCACGGGAATAAATATTGATTATTATTTTGATATTGAGTTAGATGTAACTGATATTACAGGCGAAACCCAGTCTGGCTCACAAACTTTGCGATTATCGGCTGATTATATTTTCCTGAGTATAGAAGCCAGCGAAAAAATGGATGTAAATAATAATAGTATTGTTGTGAATGCTGTAAATAGTTCATCCTATAATATTAAAACTAAAGTTAAAGCCCGTTTGTATAAATTAATTACATCCGAAATGCCTTTGCTATCTCGCGATTGGCATCAGCCGGATGTATTTTTAATGGGTAAAAGCGAATTCAAAAAGTACTTCCCAAATAATATTTATAAAGATGAAGCAGATGCTGATAAAATGGAAAAAACACTGCTTATTGAAGATGAATACGATATAAATGGGGAACAAAGAATTTTTAAAGATAAATTAAATGCATTGAATCCCGGCCAGTATTATTTGGAGATTACAGCAAACGATAAGTCGGGAAACGAACAAAAAGCCGAAAAATATTTCTCACTGTATTCTTCTGTTTCATCAAAAGTTTCCAATAATGAAGTCTTGTCAATGTTTGTTGATAAGGCTGAAGCCGAAGTTGGAGAGGAAATCACATTGAGTATTTCATCTGCTGATAAATCTACACATATTTATTATGAAATAGTAAATAATAATAATGCTGTAGTAAAGAAATGGATAAAAATCAGTAATGCGCAAAAAAATATTAAAGTGCCTGTATATGAGGAATATAGAGGCGGTTTTTCAATATATGTAATCGCTGTAAAAGACAATAGAATTTATTCCTTATCGGAGAAAATTTCTGTTCCGTATCAAAATAAAAAACTGGATATTAAACTCGAAACTTTCAGAGATTATCTCACTCCCGGAGCCAATGAAGAATGGAATATCACCATTAATGATGCCACAGGAAAAGGGGCTGTTGCCGAATTATTAGCTTCTATGTATGATGCTTCTCTGGATAAGTTTGCTGCCAACTCATGGGAATTTAATTTGAGTAAATCGAAACAGTTGAATTATAATTGGAAAAATTCTTCGTTTAAAACAAAAAACAGCATAACATATTCTCCAAATTCTAATACTTATGTAAAACCATATACTGAAGATTATCCTGATTTTAACTGGTTTGGATTCCATTTTTTTAATCCTCGATATGTTTTACGATCAACAGTAAATAATGAGGCTTCACAGAAAAGTGTAGGTTCAATGGATATAAAAGATAACGATGTGGATGAATTACAGGTAGATGAAGAAATTGTAGAGCAGGAACCTGATAAAAAACAAAACAAGAATGCAGAGTTAATTCCTCTTCGCACAAATTTCAACGAAACTGCCTTTTTCTATCCACAACTAAAAACCGATAAAGACGGCAAAACTATTATCAGTTTTAAAACTCCAGACGCTTTAACGGAGTGGAAATTAATGCTTTTAGCTCACGATAAAGATTTAAAAATAGGTGAGTTGGTTAAAAATATAAAGGCCAGGAAAGAACTTATGTTACTTCCAAATATTCCACGTTTTGTAAGGCATGGTGATATGTTGAATTTCAGCACTAAAGTGGTAAATCTATCGGAAAATAATATTGATGTAAATGTGGAAGTTGAGTTCTTCGATGCTTTAAGCATGAGAAAGCTGGATATTTCTGAAGACAATTTATCACAAAACATCTCAATTGATTCAAAATCTAATGCTGCATTAAGTTGGAAAATTAATATCCCGGATGATATTAGCATGTTAACTTATCGCCTCAGGGCGAAATCAGAAAAATTTACTGATGGAGAGGAGAGAAGTATTCCGGTTTTAACAAACAGAATGCTGGTAACTGAAACTATGCCTATGTTTATAAATGCAAATCATAATAAAACTTATGTTTTTAAGGATATTGGTAAAAAAATAAAGTCTTCCACAAGCATTAAAAATTACAGTTATACTCTTGAAATAACATCAAACCCGGTTTGGTATGCCATACAGGCCTTGCCATATATTGCTGAAAATGATAACAAAAGTATTATCTCTGTTTTCAACAGATATTATGCAAATTCCATTTCTGCTTATATAGTAAACAGTAATCCAAAAATAAAAACAGTATTTGAGCACTGGAAGCAGTTAAGCCCCGATTCATTTTTGTCGAAACTGCAAAAAAATAGCGAATTAAAATCTGCTGTTATGGAGGCAACTCCGTGGGTTTTGGAGGCTGAAAATGAAGAAGAGCAAATGCATCGTCTTGGTGTTTTGTTCGATTTGAATAAGTTATCGAATGATGAAATGATAAGCCTTGATAAACTGGAAAATCAGCAACTTTCCTCTGGTGCCTGGCCATGGTTTAATGGAATGCAGGAAGACGAATATACAACTCAAAAAATTGTTTTGGGGTTTGCTCGTCTACACGACAGAAAAATTATCAATTTGGAGAGTGACAGAACACTTCAAAATATGATTAAAAAGGCTTTAACATATTTGGATAAAGAGATAGCTAAGGATTATGAGAACCTTAAGAAAAATCATCCACAAGCCTTGAGTTCCGATAATTTGAGTTCTTCGAAAATCCAGTATCTATATTTGAGGAGCCTTTTAATAAAGGACTTTTCTATGGACGATAATAATTCAAGCGCTTTTAATTATTATCTGGCTCAAGCCAAAAAATATTGGTTGAAAAAGAACAATTATCTGCAGGCAATGATAGCCATAAGTTTAAACAGGCTGTCGTATCGTAATGAAGCCGAGGGAATTACACGCTCACTCCAGGAGAGAGCAATCACAAATGAAGAAATGGGAATGTATTGGAAGCAAAGCAATGGCTGGCATTGGTATGAGGCTCCGGTAGAAACTCAGGCTATGATTATTGAGGCTTTTATCGAAATCCAAAATCAGAAGTCTCTGGTTAATCAAATGAAGGTATGGCTATTAAAGCAGAAGCAAACTCAATCCTGGGCCACTTCATCAGCAAGTGTGGAAGCAGTTTTTGCATTATTAAAAAATGACGGCCAGCGACTTATAAATGACAGTAGGGATGTGTTTGTTAAAGTTGGAGGAAAACCTTTGACTCCCGATGAAAATCAGATTAAGGAAGCTGGAACCGGTTATTTCAAAACAGTTTGGAAAGATGATGAATTCAATAGCGATTTATCAAAAATTGAACTTCAAAATCCAAATGACAATATTGCCTGGGGAGCAGCATATTGGCAATATTTTGAAGATATTGACAAGGTAATGCCGGGGAATTCAAATCTTTCGATTGAAAAGAAATTATTTGTGGAGCAATTTACCGATAAGGGAAGTGTAATTGTGCCTCTGGAAAATGGGCAGAAACTTAAAGTGGGTGATAAGTTGTTTTCCCGTATTATTATCCGCAGCGACAGGGATATGGAGTTTGTTCATTTAAAAGATATGAGATCATCAGCTTTGGAGCCAGTAAACAATATTTCAGGATATAAATATTCAGGAGGATTAGCTTATTACGAAAATGTAAAAGATGTACAAACAGATTTCTTTATAAGATATTTGAGAAAGGGAACCTATGTGCTTGAATACCCCGTTTTCGTTTCACAAAAGGGGAAATTTTCCAATGGTATTGCAAATATTCAAAGCATGTATGCACCTGAATTTTCGGCACATAGCCAGGGTATTGCAATACAAGTAGAATAATTATTGTTGATAATACAAAGAATTGTTTTGTACATTTGTAAGTATGAAGAAATTGATTATTGCCTATTGTTTAATGTTTGTGGCACTAAGTTCCCAATCACAAATATTAATAACATTGTTGCTTGGCGATAAACTTAATTCCGATAAACTTGAATTTGGTATAGAAGGTGGCCTAAACTGGGCAAGCATTTCTTCCTTGGAGACGAGTACTTACCAACCTAACTGGAATTTGGGTTTTTATTTTAATTTTAAAATGAATGATGCCTGGTATATTAATACCGGGGTTTTGGTAAAGTCGAGTTTAGGAGTTAATAAACTTACAGATAGCGATTTGAATAAACTGGGCGCAACAATTTATCACGATCAAGAGGGAAGTCGAATAAATGGCAACTATAGTCAGAAAATGAATTATTTTTTAGTTCCGGTTTTGGCAAAGTATAAATTTAAAAATCATATTTATTTGGAAATGGGTCCTCAATTTGGATTAATGTACCGATCATGGATACAATTTGATTCGGATTTGGAAGGAAGTGATATGATAATAAAGGATTATAATAAAGAGAAGTTAAATAAAATAGATGCCGGGGCAATAATAGGTGCCGGCTATAGGCTGTTTAAAGGTACCGGCTGGACAATAGGTGTAAAATATTATTATGGCTTTATTGATGTTTACAAAAATATTGCGGAAAGCAATAATTCATCCGTTTTTGTGAAGTTAAATATTCCGGTTGGGGCTGGGGTGAAGAAAAAGAAGGAATGAGTTATGAGTTGGGAGTTACGTGTTGCGAGTTACGAGTTACGTGTTGCGTGTTGCGTGTTACGAGTTGCGAGTTGCGTGTTGCGAGTTATGTGATAAGTAGCCAGTTTTATTTATGTTAGAACATGATTGGCAAGTGACCCCTAACTACATATCATTTTCGGCAGGCAAAAATGACCAATCTACCTGCAAGAATAAATCCTAAAAAATTCAACTCAGAATAATAAGTTTATTTAGGAGGAGTTAATAATAAACCACTTCGCAATCAGGATGCGAGGCTTTGTAATCCTCTATTTTTGAAGATTTTAATTTGGTATTATAGCATTTAAGTTCCTTAAGATCAATATTTTCAATATGTTTTAAGTTCCTGATGGAGGTATTATTAATAATCAAAGTTCTGAGGTTTTTTAGTTCCGAAATATCCTTTAGATTACTAACCCTGGTTCCGGCAATATTTAAAGTTTTCAATTGAGTTAAATTTTCAATTGCCTCCAAATCATCCACTGACGTGTTTTCTAAATTGAGTTCCTCCAGTGCAGTCATCCTCGAAATTGATGAAATATTAAAAACAGGATTATTAGGGATACTCAGTTTTTTTATAGAGGGTAAAAAACTAATTGCCGAAAAATCACTTAAGCGTGTATTGGTAATTTCTACCTCTTCCAACAAATTAAATAAACTCAATACTTCCAGCGATTTTATATCAGTATTACCCTTAATTTCAATGCTCTTTAAATCAACCATAGCCTGAAGTTGTTCTCTGCCGGGCTCATTGTCAATATTTAAATTTTCCTTTAAAATATTATGCCAGTAGGCATCCATATTTTGCCACCACATTTGTAGTTTTTCTGTTTGGTAAACCACATTGCAATTTGATATTAACTTAAAAGGAACCACATCCTCAGTTGTAAGAAGAGAATTATCGGCATAAATTACCTCCAGATTCTTACAATTTGTAAGAGGCATAATATCTGATACTTTTGTGTGTTCACAATATAAAACTTCAAGATTCTGAAGATTAGCAAGTCCTTCAACAGAAGCAACATTTGTATTATTTATATTGATATATTTCAAGTTACTGAGGCCGCTTAAAGGGCTTAAATCATCAATCTGACAAGCCGACACATCGAGTTCTTCCAAACGATAAAGCATCCTCAGTGGCTTCAAACTTTTTATAGCAGTGTTTCCGGCCAGATTAACCGATTCTATGCTTATTATTTGGTGCAGCTGTTCTTTGGTAACGGGAGTACTTAACTTCATCCTCGAATGGGCAATACTCTGCCAATTATCAGTAAGGCTGTCCCACCATTTTAAAAGTTCGTTAGTATTGTAAATTACCGTGCAATTAGGCTTTTTATCAATAAACTTAAGAGCCTCCTCTCTGTCAACTCTACTGTTATCGCAATATATCAAACTTAGATTTTCCAATTTTAGAAGCGGTTCAAGATTGTTAACCTCCGTATTATTTGCCTGTAATACACTCAAATTATTGAGTCCTGAAAGGGCTTGCAAATCACTTACAGATGTACTGTCAATATTTATTGTATTTAAACTTTTAACGTTTGACAGAAACTCAAGGTTTGACAGATTAGAAGAGGCCAGGATAATTTTACTCAAAGAAGATAAGTTTTCGAAACCACTTATTTCAGCAGGTAAATTAAGTCCTGTTAAATTGAGCGAATTAAGGTTGGTTAATGTGGTAATATATTCAAAATCAGTAATATTAGTATATGCAATATCCAGATTTTCCAACTTATGTAAGTTTGGTAAAACACTCAAATCGGAAATAGAAGTTTTCGACAGATCGAGCAATTTTAAATTAGAAGCATATCTAAGAGCATTGATATCAAAAACAGGAGTTCCTGAGGCAATTATTGTTTCCAGCTTATTTAAATTTCTTAAGGGAGTTAAATCATCAATAAGGGTATTGGAAATATTTATTTCAACCAAGTCAGAAATTTCGGAGAGAGGATTCAGGTTGCCAATAAGTATGCTGTTTGAAATATCTATTTTAGTTCTCTTCCAAAATCTTTCCAATTGTTTATAAATTGGATTGGCATCAACGCTAATTGTATCGGGAAGTTTAACATTGGAAGTGTCGTAACTTATATAGATTTCATCCTCAACAGTAGTGGATATATTGTTTTTTGAATATAACAAAGTATCATTATTTCTAATGTAAAATGTATCTATAGCTATTTGTTCAAACCAACGTGGAGTTACCAAGCTGCTATCGGTAAAACTTATTATACTTGTAAACGGAAGTGTGTCGTATATTAAAATTCCCTGTCCAAAATAATCTTTCCAACTATCGTTCATGGTATTCCACCAATAAGCCAGTTCGTATTTCTTATTTGGCAGAGTTGTATAAATTGAAGCGATTTTCAAATCCTTATCTATGGCATTCAGATTAATTTCGATATAGCGTAAAAGATTATTGTTTATGGTATCATCGTTAATGGTAATTCCTTGTAAATTCCTGTTAACCATCAATTTAAAATAAACCTGACCTTTATCGTTAATAAAATTTTCAACCGAATTTACTTCGTAAGTGAAACTTACTTTTTTATAAAAGAAGTCAATATCTTTAAGATAAGCCTGAACATCTTTACTAAGTGCTATTTCACGATTTTCATCCAGGTCATCTTCTATTTGAACATCCTCACTTTCAAAAAATTTGGCATAACTATCATTAATAATTATTTCTTTTTCTGAGGCAACCTCATCAGGATTACCTAGAAAGTTAAGTGTTCCTTCGAGGTAACTAACCATCTGTCTGCTTTGTTGCGAATAGGCTTCAATCTCTTCTGCACTAAGATTGGGTTCGGTTTGACAAACTGCTGAAAGATTAGTTAAAAAAAGCAGAAAACTAAGACCTATTAAATGTTTTATTTGCATAAACCGTATGATTTTATTAATTCGCCTTTCTTACTTTCTTCTATGTATATCAGGTTGGAAATCAACCATCCCGAATTATTATCATTCCTGTTAAAATAAGATAATTCGAAATACCAGTTTTTAATTTGTAGAAAGTGAAATTTTACTGAATTTATTTCTTTGAACTTTAAATTGCCTTTTTTCATTTGGTAAAAAAACAATGTTAGATAGTCGGGACGATAATCGTTGGAAGCATAATATTCGATATGGTTTGGATTGTCGAGGGCCTTATGAAGATTCATAAAATCCAACTCATGACTTTGGGGATGCAGAAAATATTTGGCTTTTTCAAGAGTATCTGCTTTTGGAAAAAGGTGAGGAAAATAACTATAATAAACATTGCTGATTATCCATTTGGAACCTAAATTCTCTTCCTGCAGTCGTAAATAAATTATAATATTCACTTCTTGTCCATCTGCTAAAAAAGTTGCAGAAACTTCGGCGTACCAGTTTTTATCCAGGAAATTTAAGTAAACAGGATTTTTAGGATTAGTTACATCATCGATGAAGTAAGTTTTTAAATTTCCCGATGTCCTGGGGTTAAAAGTATCGAACATTTTTGGCAACAATTTTACCCTTAAAGCATTATTATGATATCGTTTATCATCTTTCGGCAAAAACTTTCCATAACTGTCTTCTTCCATGTTAAATCGTCGTACAAACTGCCCGACCTGCTTGTTCATTGAATACAGAACACTTTCATCAACTTGGAAATTATTAATATTTTGAGATATTGTATTCGTTGAAAATGAGATACATAACACTATTAATAAAGGCAAAAGAATATGTCGCATATAAAAAATTAAATTTCGATAAAATTAAACAATTGTTGTATACGTGTTTGTTTATTTTTGCTAAGCAATTTGATGCTATTATTTTTATGAAAACACCAATTATTTCAACCTCCGATCTGGCAAAATACAGAAACGATAAAGAACTTGTTGAACTTACAAGTTTACAAATAAAAAAGGATTTTGCGCTATTCGGCCTAGTAATTAATTATTCTGAAAATATGGATTATAGTTGGCAGGAAGTTTTTGATGAGCTGGAAATACAAATAAGAAGATTATTGGAAATTAATTCAGCCAAAATAATTTCACTATTGTATCAAATTGACATACCTGAAAACAAAATTATTCAAAGGGCAGAAGAGCAAAAAGAGCGACAATTATCCGATGTAGTTTCCGAAATGATAATGGAAAGAGAATTGAAAAAAGTAATTACACGTTTGTATTTTAAAAACCTAAACAAATAATTCACAAGTATTTAGTTTTATTTATTCAAATATGTTTTTATATTAGCAAGCGTTATTTCATAATAAATGCACCAATTGAGTAATTTAAATAAATACACAGTTTTATTTGAGGACTTATATGCTATTGCAGAAACTCAAATTAAGACTTTGTTTTATGAAAATGATTTTTTTGGAGGTAGCCATGATCAAGAATTAAATCGCATAAAAACCAAATATAAAGCAGGAAAACCAGAGTTTTTGGATGTATTGCACAAATACTATCTTATGACAACTCTTGGTTTATATAAATTTTCTTTTAAGCACTTTTTCAAAACAATTTTTCTGGTAACTATTATCAACCTGAGATATCGTAGATATAAAAAAGTCGTTAGGTATTACAATGAAATTGTAAGCCGGGAAATAAACAGTTTGCAGAATTTAGTTCCTGAAATTGATTTAAACGGAAAAAAGCATCAGATAGTTAAAGTTATACTTGCCAATGTATTAACAACATTTATTTATTCTAATTTGTTATTTCCACGGAAAGTGCAGTTCAAACTGGAAAAATCCTTTTATATGGGATATTATATAGGTGTAAATTATATAATTTCCGATCAGATACTGGATTCGACAGAATATACAAAAAATGAAAAGTTAGAATTTCATAATTTGGTTCAGCATGTATTATCAGATAGTGATTATTCGCATTTTGCAAATGGCAGATTTTATCCGTTCATAAATAAAATAATAACTGATTGTAAATTGCGATTTCCCTATGGGGAGAATGAGGAGTTTTACAAAATTTTATTCTTGCTGGAGCAATCTCAGTTTGAAGATTTGTGCTTTAATTACAAAAAAGGTGAAACACATAAGTTGGTTCATAAAAGCAGTTTGGTAGCCTTAAAAACCATGTTTTCGCTAATTGCAGTGAACTTAAAATTGAGTAGAAAATTAGATGACAATATTAATAATTCCATTCTTTGGACTTTATATTGTCAGATGACTGATGATATTCGTGATATCAATGAAGACAGGGAACAAAATATTCTTACTCTTTTTACTCTGGAGGAAGATAAATATAAGTTTAATCCTTATAGACTCTACATTTTTCTCACCAATAAATTTGCAAAAAAATACTATGCACCGTGGATGTATAGCGATTTGCTCAACATGCTAAATGACAGTGAAACACATAGTGAAATAAAGCAAGATGACAGGAAGATAAACATTTTTACTAATAAAATTCTTGGGCTTAAATTTGCATAAAAAAAGGCTGCTTTTTAAGCAGCCTGTACTGTATTATAAAAAAGGTACTATTTATTCTGACTTATATTATCCATTTAGTGCCTCAGCACCTCCAACTATTTCTAAGATTTCGTTAGTAATTGCGGCCTGACGAGCTTTATTATAGCTAAGCTTAAGATCTTTAAGTAGTTCGTTTGCGTTGTCGGTAGCCTGATGCATTGCTGTCATACGGGCACCATGCTCAGAAGCAAAACTATCGAGTATAGCTTTATAAAGTTGAATTTTAATTGTTTTGGGAATAATTTCTTCGAGTATTTCCTGTTTACTTGGCTCAAAAATAAAATCTGCCTGTAGGCTTGAAGTTTCTTCTTTCTCATCGTTTTCTACCAATGGGAGAAACTGTTCATTAATAATAATTTGAGATGCAGCATTTTTAAACTGATTGTAAACAAGAATTATTTTATCATATTTACCTTCAGAAAATTGACTCATCAAATCTTCTGCAATAGCAAGAACATTATCAAAAGTAAGTTCATCAAAAATTTCATGATTTACTTTATTAATGGTGTATCCTTTTGATTTTAATAAGTCGGCTCCTTTACTGCCAATACAAAATAAACTTACATTATTTTTTTCCAACTGCGTCTTGAAGTTGGTGTTTAATAATGATACAGTTTCTTTTACAATATTTGCATTAAAGGCTCCACAAAGACCTCTGTTTGAAGTAATTGGAATTAGCAACACTTTCTCGTCACCTTTGTCGGTTCCATAAATATTATCGCCGGAACCATCGAGGCTGGAGCCAAGATTTTGCATTATCTCCTTTAGTTTAGAAGCGTAAGGGCGCATAGTAATTATGGCATTCTGTGCTTTTCTCAACTTAGATGCAGCCACCATTTTCATGGCGCTGGTAATCTGCATTGTAGATTGTACCGAACTAATACGTGTCCTTACTTCTTTTAAATTGGCCATATTAATTAAATATGATTATGCTTTATATTTACTGGCAACATCTGCCGCTGCCTTTTCTAATGATTGAGTAATTTCATCATTTAGTATACCTTTTCCTAACTGATTTACTACATCAGGATAATATTGTTCAAGATGATGCAAAAATTCTGTTTGGAAATCTGTTACACTTGTTACAGGTACATCTTTAATTAGATTTTTTGTTCCGCAATAAATTATTGCTATCTGATTACCCACACTCATTGGTGAATACTGTGCTTGCTTAAGGATTTCAACATTACGTTTTCCTTTTTCCAAAACAGCCATTGTTGCAGCATCGAGGTCGGAGCCAAATTTTGCAAATGCCTCAAGTTCACGATATTGTGCCTGGTCAAGTTTAAGTGTACCGGCAATTTTTTTCATTGATTTAACCTGAGCATTACCACCCACTCTTGAAACGGAAATACCTACGTTAATTGCAGGACGAATACCTGAGTTAAACAAATCCGACTCGAGGAAAATCTGTCCGTCGGTAATTGAGATAACATTAGTAGGAATATATGCAGAAACGTCTCCTGCCTGTGTTTCAATGATAGGAAGTGCAGTAAGTGATCCGCCACCTTTTACTTTATCTTTAAGAACTTCCGGAAGGTCGTTCATATTTTTGGCAATTTCATCAACATTGATGATTTTGGCAGCGCGTTCCAGCAAACGTGAGTGCAAATAGAATACATCACCGGGGAAGGCTTCACGTCCTGGAGGACGACGTAATAGTAGTGACACCTCACGATAAGCAACAGCTTGTTTTGAAAGGTCGTCGTAAATTACCAAAGCAGGGCGTCCTGTATCACGGAAATATTCTCCGATGGCTGCACCTGCAAAAGGAGCATAAAACTGCATTGCTGCAGGGTCGGATGCGGTAGCATTAACAACAACCGTATAAGCCATGGCACCATTCTTCTCAAGTGTTTGAACTATATTTGCTACTGTTGATCCTTTTTGACCTGAAGCAACATAAATACAAATTACCGGCTCGCCTTTTTCGTAAAATTCTTTTTGATTGATAATGGTGTCGATAGCAATGGCAGTTTTTCCCGTTTGACGGTCACCAATAATTAACTCACGCTGACCACGACCAATTGGAATCATTGCATCAATTGGCTTAATACCTGTTTGAAGTGGTTCGTTAACAGGTTGACGGAAAATTACACCGGGGGCTTTTCTTTCCAAAGGCATTTCAAAAAGTTCACCTTCAACTTTGCCTTTACCATCAATTGGTTCTCCAAGAGTATTAATAACACGACCAAGAAGTTTTTCACCTACATTTATAGATGCAATTTTGCCGGTACGTTTTACTTTATCACCTTCGTTGATATCTTCAACAGGACCTAAAAGTACGATACCCACATTGTCTTCTTCAAGGTTAAGTACAATACCTTTTAAACCGGTTTTTTCAAACTCTACCAATTCTCCTGCTTCAACATTTGATAGGCCGTAAACACGTGCAATACCATCGCCTATTTGTAATACAGATCCAATCTCTTCCAAAACTACTGAAGAATCAAATCCTGCAAGTTCTTTACGCAAAATGGCTGATACTTCAGCTGGTTTAATGTCTGCCATATTTATTATCTTTTCTTATTAGTATTTCTTTATAAATAGGTTTTTCGAAAATTCTTTACGCAGGCGCTTCAATTGTGTTTTTACGCTTGCATCATATTGATAGTCTTCAAGATTTACTATATATCCACCTATTAGTTCATCATCGATAAGTTCCTGAAGATCAATATTTTTATTAGTAATTTTTTTCAATGTTTTAAGTACCCCCTCTTTTACTTCCTCATCAGGTTTGTAAGCAGTGGTAAAAGTAACATCAACAATATTTTTATGCTCTTTATAAATGCTGTTAAAGGCTTTTGAGATATAAGGTATGTATTTTTCGCGTCCTTTACGGGCTATAAGCAGAATAAACTTAAGACTCAATTCCTCAAGTTTTCCTGTAAAAATTTTATCGAGCACCCTGGTTTTCTTGTGAGCATCAATAACAGGATTATTAAGTAAAAGTCGAAGTTCTTTGCTTTGGTCAATAACCTGTTCAACGAGTATCATATCCTTTGAAACATTCTCAAGAATATTTCCTTCCAACGCCAACTCGAATAATGCCTGTGCATACCTTTTTGCTAATAAAGTTACTCTCATTATAATTCTTTATTAGTTTAAATTAGTTTCTTTCAAAAGGGTTTGAACATATTCCTTTTGTTTTCCTTTATCCTTAAACTCTTCCCTGAGCACTTTTTCAGCAATTGTAATCGCCTGATCTGCGATAATATTCTTAATTTCTACAATTGCAGCTTTTTTCTCATGCTCAATTCTTTCTTTGGCGCTTTCAACAATATTTGAGGCTTCCAGACTAGCTTGCATTTTAGCATCTTCAATAATCTTTTCTTTAATCTTACGGCCTTCTCTTAATATTGCATCCCTTTCTTCCTTGGCTTCTTTTAAAAGTTGCTCATTATCGAGTTTAAGGTTCTTCATTTCTTCGTGAGCTTTTTCAGCAGCACGCAAAGAATTATCAATTCCTTCTTCTCTTTCCTTAAGGGCTTCCATTATTGGCTTCCATGCATATTTTTTAAGTACAAAAAGTACAACTAGCAATGCAATTGTCATCCAAATAACGAGTCCAAATCCGGGATTTATAAGTGACATATTTCTAAAATTTAATTTTTTTAATAATTAATTATCCGGTAAGATACAGCCAATCGCTATATCTTACCGGTAATTTTGTTGTTTATAAGAATACAATTAATAAACAAACAACAATTGCAAAGAATGCAACACCTTCAATCAGCGCTGCTGCTACAATCATATTCGAACGAATATCACCTACAGCTTCAGGCTGACGAGCAATTGCTTCAACTGCACCGCGACCAATTTGTCCGATGCCAATACCAGCGCCAATTGCAGCAATACCTGCACCAACACCTGCTCCTAATTTTGCATAAGGGGCAAGATCAGCGGCTACCTGGAGTAAAATTGCTAAAAGATCCATAATTTTTATTATTTTTATTATTAATATTAATGGAATTCAAATTTATTAATGATGTTCTTCTGTTGCCATGCCGAAATATAAAGCCGACAACAATGTAAAAACATATGCTTGTATAAATGCTACCAAAAGTTCGAGGAAATCCATGAAAATAGAAAATCCAACAGAAACTATTGAAACACCATAACCAAGTCCTTCTGCTATCTTTCCGAAGATAAATATCAAACTTACAAAGCCTAAAATTATGATATGGCCTGCGCTAATGTTTGCAAACAAACGAACCATAAGTACAAAAGGTTTTGTAAATACGCCCATCAACTCTACGATTGGCATAAGCGGAATAGGTAACTTTAACCACCATGGTACTCCCGGTGCATTAAAAATATGCGTCCAGTAAGCTTTATTTCCACTGAAAGTAGTTATTATAAAAACAAACAATGCCATAACTCCTGTTACTCCAATGTTTCCTGTAACATTTGCTCCACCTGGGAAAAGTGGAATAATTCCCAGGAGATTATTGAGTAAAATGAAAAAGAATATTGTGAGAAGAAATGGTAAATATCTTTCATATTTTTTTTCTCCAATAGATGCCTTAGCAACATCATCTCTGATAAAGATAATAATTGGCTCAAGAAAAGATTGTAAACCCTTTGGCGCCTGGCCCTTACGCTTTTTGTAAGTGTTGGCAACGCTAATGAATACTATCATCATTATTATCATGCTAAGGAAAATTGCCAGAACATTTTTTGTGATTGAAATGTCCAAATCAGGCCTAACTTCATGCCCTTCAGCATCTAATCTGACAAGTTTGCCTGAATTAAAATCATTGTGCGATACGAAGTATCCTTTGTAAGCCTCATGACCATGATGCAATTTGCCCGACATGAAAAACAACCATTCTCCCTTGTCGTAAATAATTACGGGGAGTGGAATGCTAACATGTGTTTTACCCAAAGTGATAATATGCCATTCATATGCATCGGTGATATGTTCAATTATCATATCCCCGGCACGGAATTCTGCTTCCTCTACCTCTTCTTCCCAATCTTCATGAGCTTCATTGTTATGATGTTGGGCTAACAAAATAGTGTTTGCAGCAATCATCATCAACATTAAAATTACCGAAAGCCTAAGTGCTTTTATTATACCTGATATTTTATTCATCCAAAAAGGCAAATATGTGGTTAAAATGTGTGCAATTTTACGAATAATTAACGATATACAAAAGCCTTTTTACTATTTATTTATACATGGCTTAAATGACACAAAACCAGATAGATAACCTGTTATTTTGCATAATATGTAAAAATGATAATTTTCAGGTTTTGCTACTATTTAGGTATTAAATGTCTTTTTTAAACTAATATATTCGTTCTTTTTTAAAAAGTTCGTGGGATAAAATGTGTTCACTACTTGAATTCTGCAATAATATTTTGTATATTCACGCTTTGCATATAAACTCCAAATAGTTCTACACTAAAAGAATTATTGTTTAAAAATTACTAGTATGAAAAAGTTATATTTATTCTCCTTTTACATTTCAGTTTTTTTATTTCTAATTTCCTGTTCCGGAATCAACAAAAAGAAAATTGATTTGGCTGAAGAAACTTTAGCCATTGAGCAAGTGCTGGAAAAATATATTATTGCAAATGAGACTCAGGACATTGAGTTAATAGAACACATTTGGTCGCCAACAAGCGATATAATATTGTATGGAACTGATTCTCATGAAAGACTTATGGGCTGGACAAATATTAGAAAAGCTGTTAAGTCACAATTTTTACAGATAGATGAAACATATATTGCTGCTTCCGATCAATTTATAAAAATATCTGAAGATGGCATAACCGCCTGGTTTGCTGAGAATTTGCAATATAATTTTATGTATAATGGAGAGGCAAAAAAATATGAAGGATTAAGGTTTTCCGGTGTTCTTGTAAAAAATGAGGATGGGTGGAAAATCGTTCAGGCACACCTATCGGTACCTGCTAGTGTTGGAGTAGGAAAGTAGGATTTTACCCATAAGTTTATCGGATTACAATTAATAACCTAATTAATATTTTTTAGTGTTTGAGACTAAAATTTTGTTATCTCAAAATTATATCTTTGCACCCAAAATAATTTAATAATATGAAACGATTGCTATTTCTTTCTTTGATAGTTGCTTTATTTGCAGCATGTGAAAATCCTAAGCAGGATAATAAAAAACAACAAACTATTGCTGAAACAAATGAAAACAATGGTACTGTTAAGGCCATGGAGGATGAAGAATCCTGGATAGGTTCCAAGCCGATGGAAACAGTTAAAATTGATACGGTAGTAAATAAAAACAGTGCTTTAAAAATAAAGTCGAAAACTGAAAAAACACCTGAGCAAAAAAAGCGCGACGAAGAGATAACAAATGCCAGAAGAGCCTTTAAAAGAGGTGTTGATGCATATAATTCGAAGAAGAATAATGAAGCTATTCAAGCATTTAAAGAAACATTAATGTATGATGCTGAAAATGCCTTAGCAAATTATAATTTGGGTAAAATTTATTACGAAACAGGCCAGAAAGAGTTAGCCTTGAAATATTATCAGACTGCTGAAGATTTAAACCCTAAAGATTCAAATTCGGTAGTTGCAATTGGCTTAATATATTTTGAAAAAGGGATGTTTGACTTGTCGGAAGATTATTTTAATAAGGCAGTAAATATGGCTCCGGGATATGGACTGGCCTACTACGACAGAGGAACATTATATGGTCAGCAAAAGCGTTATGACGAATCACTGGCCGACTTAAAGATGGCAGCAATTTATAGCCCTGAAGATTCAAGAGTTTATATGAATATGGGTTTGGCCTACTTCTTTAAAAAAGATATGGAATCTGCTTGTGAGAACTGGAATAAGGCAGCATCAATGGGTAATTCTGAGGCTCAAAAAGCTATTGGAATTTATTGCAAAAAAAATCCCGCCAAATAAATTAGCGGGATTTAATATCTTCAAATCTGGCATTTATTCTGCCAGTATAAGTATCTTATTTTTTAATACTTCAATTATTCCTCCATTTATTTCAAAAAACTCAACTCCTGAGGCTTTTTGTACTTTTACTTTTCCTTTTTGCAAGGCTGATATTAATGGGGCGTGATTATTTAGAATTTCAAAAGACCCATCAATACCTGGTAATTGAACCAAATCGGCATCACCATTGTAAATCGTTTTATCGGGAGTAATTATCTCAAGTATCATTATAAATATTATTTGTTTAGTAGGAGAATTACTTACTTTCAGCAATTAGTCGTTTACCTTTTTCGATGGCCTCGTCAATTGTTCCAACAAGGTTAAAAGCGGCTTCCGGATATTCATCAACTTCTCCGTCTAAAATCATATTGAATCCTTTAATAGTATCTTCAATGGAAACAATAGTTCCTTTTAAACCTGTAAACTGTTCTGCAACATGGAAAGGCTGTGAAAGGAAACGTGCTACTCGTCTTGCACGGTGAACAACAATTTTATCTTCTTCAGAAAGTTCATCCATACCAAGAATTGCAATAATATCCTGTAATTCTTTATAACGTTGAAGGATATTTTTCACTCTTTCAGCAGTATTATAATGCTCATCACCAACCACATCCGGTGTTAATATTCTGGAGATGGAGTCCAAAGGATCCACAGCAGGATAAATACCTAACTCGGCAATTTTACGGCTTAAAACTGTTGTAGCATCAAGGTGAGTAAAAGTTGTAGCCGGCGCGGGGTCGGTCAAGTCATCAGCAGGTACATAAACGGCTTGTACTGAGGTAATAGAACCACGTTTTGTGGAAGTAATCCTCTCCTGCATAATTCCCATTTCTGTTGCAAGTGTAGGTTGGTAACCCACAGCTGATGGCATACGCCCTAAAAGCGCTGACACCTCTGATCCTGCCTGTGTAAAACGGAAAATATTATCAATAAAAAATAAAATATCGCGACCACCTGATTTCTCATCACCATCACGGAAATATTCGGCGAGTGTAAGACCTGATAAGGCAACACGTGCACGTGCTCCAGGTGGTTCGTTCATCTGTCCGAAAACAAGTGTAGCCTGAGATTCGATAAGTTCTTTTCTGTCAACCTTTGACAAATCCCAACCTCCTTTAGCCATATCTTCTTCAAACTCTTTACCATACTTTATAACTCCCGATTCAATCATTTCACGAAGAAGGTCGTTACCTTCACGAGTACGCTCTCCAACACCTCCAAATACCGAAAGTCCTGCATAGGATTTAGCAATATTGTTGATAAGCTCCATAATAATAACGGTTTTACCAACTCCTGCTCCTCCAAACAATCCAATTTTACCGCCTTTTGAATAAGGTTCAATAAGGTCGATAACCTTAATACCTGTATAAAGAACTTCTGATGAAGTACTTAAATTTTCAAATAATGGTGGTTCACGGTGGATGGAATACGATGTTTTTGACTCTATTTCACCAAGGCCGTCAATTGGCTTACCAATTACATTAAAAAGTCTTCCTTTTATTTCTTCACCTGTTGGCATAGAAATAGGCTGACCAAGGTTTACTACTTCTGTGCCTCTGCTGAGACCATCGGTAGAATCCATTGCAATTGTACGAACGGTATTTTCACCAATCGCCTGCGCTGTTTCCAAAATTAAAGTTTCTCCACTTTCTCTTGTAATCTCAAGCGCATCATGTAAGTTTGGGATGTCAGCTTCATTCTCGAATACTACATCAACTACAGGGCCAATAACCTGTGCAATATGTCCAATACTTTTTTTATTCATAAATATTATGATTTATCGGAAATTTAGTGTCGGCAAATATAATAATTAAACTTAATAGAAAAATAGAAATGCAAGCTTTTTACATATTAATTGTAAAAGCCACATAATCAGCAATGTAAAACAAAATAAATTTCAATATAACTTGGGTTTGTGAAGAAAAATAGTGTTGAATATATTTATCGAATTTAAATCAAAAAGTTTAGGCTGTGTTATGCATAATGTATTGATGATATCAAATGATTTAAGCATTTTAGTAAAATTATTACTCAAATTTTAAAACTTGTGCAGGGTAAATTCACTTATGGACTAATTATTTTTTGAACAAAAGTTTAATATTTGTATATTTTATTAAAAATTGTTTTAATAAGTATCATAATATCAGAGATATATATTAACTTTAAATTGTTAATTGGTATTTTATTTAAGTTTAGTTCAAGAATAAAAACGTATTATTTTTATTGTTTGGAATGAACTATGAATATTGTGGCCCTATTTGGCTAATCATATAGTTTGTTTGTTTTGAATGCACTTTGATTTAATAAGAATAATTTTATTGTTCTCTATCATTATAATCGAAAATTATATACAGATGAAAAAAATTTATTTGTCGATTCTTATCTTCCTTAGCACTTTTACCATTGGCTATTCTCAAATTTTTAACGAGGCAAAAACAAACCTTAATGGTGTTATGGAGCCTGTTGGAGGATGGATAGATGCTGGACACAATGATGCTTTGGATGTATTATTGATGGGGAATAATTATGTAAATGATAATCAAAGAATTGTATCACAACTGGCTAAAAATAATTTAAATAATGAATTCATTAAAGTAAGTAATAATTTTCCACCCCTTCACAGAGGTGCCTCTGCTGTAGGCGATTTTGATAATGATGGAGATGGAGATATAATAATGACAGGTATCTCAGAGGCTAATCAACTGATAATTAAACTTTATCGTAATGATGGACCTTTTCACTTTACTGCCATCAAAGATTATTTTACTCCGGTAAGTGATGGCTCCATCGATTGGGGAGACTTCGACAATGATGAAGATCTGGATCTGATAATAACGGGCAAAGAATTTAATAATAAACTTAGCACAAGAATATACAGAAACGATAGGGGTATTTTTAGCGAGATGGATTTTGGTATTCCCGGTGTTTATGAAGGCTCTGTTGATTGGGGAGATTTTGATAAGGATGGTGATTTAGATATTCTAATAACAGGAAATGCGGGGGGAGAACCATATACTGCTATTTTCAAATATGAGAATGGAAGATATGTAAAACTTGCCCAATTAATGGTTCAATTATGGGAAAGTGAAGCCAAATGGGGTGATTTGAATAATGATGGCAACCTTGACTTTTTTATAAGCGGAGCTGATAAAAATGGCTATCCTGTAGCTTATGCCTATGAAAATAAATCAAATTTAATTTTCAGAGGAATTCCACTAAACCTGCGTCCATTAAAACGTGCAACTGTCGATCTTGGCGACTTTGATGCGGATGGCGATTTGGATATTTTAATGTCGGGAGAATCTCTGGAAAGATCATATACTCTTGTTTATAGAAATAATCTTGGTTTTAGTTTTGAAGATATGGTAGCCGGTTTGCCGGGAGTTGCTAATGGTTTGGCAAAATGGGGTGATTATGACAGGGATGGTGATTTGGATATTCTTTTAGCAGGGATTACTATTTGCTACGAATTTATTGGAACTGTTTATACCAATTCCATCGATCCACCTCTAAAACCATCAGAGAGTCCATTGTTTGTCGACACCTTTGAACCAGAAAAATGCGGGCCATATTATTATTATGTGTTCTCTTCATGCTATTGCGATCCGGATGGTGATGGTTCTAATATTGCATATCATATGTATATCAGCAACATCCATAAACAATACAAATCCTACGAACTCAATTATAAATTCAACGATTTATTAATTAAATCCGTACCCAACTGGGGAGATGCTGACAGAGGTTATCGTACTTCTAACGCATTCGAAACAAGAGAGGAGGCTGTAGCTGCAAGAGAACAGGTAATAGAATCCTATAAATCGGAAAATTACTTTGTTCACTTTATAAACTGGTAGTAATTATTCCTTTAATAATTTAACCCTAAATATACAATAGAACCTAAAAATTGTTCTATTGCAAAAACCGGGCTTATGAATCCAATTTATCATTTAAGGATCTGAATCCGTTTCCTAGAATTTCATTGCTATTTAAAACAGTAACGAAAGCTTTAGGATCGATATGACGAATGTAGTCCTGAAGCATTGTCATTTCACGACGGTTTACTACAACGAAAGCTATTGATTTTTCTGTTCCGGTGAACATACCTTCGCCTTTCAGGAAGGTACCTCCTCTATTTAAGTCACCAACAATTTTATCACGAATTTCTTTATGATGCTCCGAAACAATAAACAGTACTTTATCGTAATTCATACCTTCGAGGATAATATCAACAACTTTTCCGGTAATAAAAATTACAATTAGAGAATATAAGGGGATTTTCCAATCTTTAAAAACCAATAAACCAATAATTACAATTGCCGAATCAATAATTATCAGAAGTTGGCCCACAGGAAGTTTGGTGTATTTACTAATCATCATTGCAACTATATCAGTTCCTCCCGAAGTAGCTCTCGACTTAAATATTAATCCCAAACCTATACCAACCAGCAGTCCTCCAAAAATCGAAGAAAGTAGTGCATCCCCAACAACAAGAGGTTCTGAACCATAAAAATATGTTATGGTATCCATAAATATTGCTGTTGCTGAAAAACCTACAACAGTTTTTACACCAAAACGGGGTCCTAAAATTTTAATGCCCAAAATTGTTAGAGGAATATCGAAACATAAAGCCATAAGTCCTACAGGGGTACCAAATATATAGTGCAGTACAATGGAAATACCATAAACCCCACCCGGAACTATTTTATATGGTGTTATAAAAAGAACAAAACCTGATGCCATAATAAAAGCACCTATAATAATTAAACTGTAACTCTTAATCCATTTCCAGCTGAACAATTTATCTTTTTGAATGAAAGCCATGATAGTCAGATATTTAATATGTAATAATATATAAGTATTTACACTCTTTTAAAAAGCGCGCAAAAGTAATTTAATTTCCAATAAATTAACAAAAAATGTATTATTTTTGCGACCTGAAATTTTTGACTTAAATCTGTCTGTTGGCAGACAAATTTCAAAAATAAATAGGCCCCATAGTTCAAGGGATAGAATGGAAGTTTCCTAAACTTTAGATACAGGTTCGAGTCCTGTTGGGGCTACAAAAACAGTATTGAGTGTGAGTATTGAGTATTGAGATGACTAAGTACTCACACTCAAACTCACACTAAAAAAACAGTATTGATTGTGAGTATTGAGTATTGAGAATGCTAAGTACTCACACTCAAACTCACACTCTTATGATAACTTAACACCCTAAATACTATTAACATGTTTGATTTTGAAAAACTAAAAGTGTATGATAAAAGCAAGATATACAATGCTTTAATTAGTGAATTTCTGAATACTTGTGATTTAGATAAAGTTACAAAAGACCAACTTCATAGAGCCTCTTTGAGCATTATTTTGAATATTGCAGAGGGTTCAGGTCGTTTTACTAATAGAGACAAGAGGCATTTTTACATCATTTCAAGAGGTTCTGCTTATGAGTGTGTTGCGATATTTGATTATCTAAAATTAATAAACCACATAGAATTAAGTGAGTTTAAAAAGTTTTATGAAAAATTGGAAGAATTATCAAAGATGTTGTTTGCAATGATCAAAAAACTGGAGAATTAATAATACAGTTTTGAGTGTGAGTATTGAGTATTGAGATGGCTAAGTACTCACACTCAAACTCAAACTAAAAAAACAGTATTGAGTTTGAGTATTGAGTATTGAGAATGCTAAGTACTCCCACTCAAACTCACACTAAAAAAACAGTATTGAGTGTGAGTATTGAGTATTGAGAATGCTAAGTACTCACACTCAAACCCTAAGCAAAATAAACCCCAGCAAATCGACAGAAAAGATATATTTGCCAAAGAATATTAGAGTAGTTTTCACACACTATATAAAAATAATATGCGTAAAATAATCGCTATTTCTCTCCTGTTAGCATTAACAATTATCTCGGCTTGTAAAAAAAGTGACGATGATATAATTAAGCCTGAATTGTCAATGTCAAATTTTATGTTCAAAAAGATTTATAATTCGAGTTTGAATAATGATGTTTATTTGCCTGCTGAAGGGCTTAGTTTTAAAGGGAGAATTCCTTTTAAAACAAATAATAAAAATCTAGTGGCTAGTTATGATTTTGTTGGTTCAGAGATTAGAGTTGGAAATGTACTGCAAACCAGCAATGTTACAATAAACGATTTTTCTGAACCTATTATATATACAGTTATAGGTGATGATGGGTCAACAAAAGAATATACGGTTGATGTAATGTGGTTTACAGGATTACCAATAATATCAATTACAACAGAAAATGGCGAAGAAATATCTTCAAAAGAAGATTATGTTAAAGGTTTCGTAACAATTGATGGCGGCAAATTGTTTAATGATGGTTCAGGGGATATGAAAATAAAAGGAAGAGGTCATTCAACATGGTATGTTCACCCAAAAAAGCCCTATCAACTGAAGTTCGACGAATCATCTGAAATGCTTGGAATGCCTGAAGACAGGAAGTGGATTTTTCTGGCTGAGCATTCCGATAAAACACTGATGAGAAATACTCTGGCTTTTGAGATGGGATATATAAGTAATCTGGAATGGACTCCGCAATGTCGTTATAGTGAGGTATTTATCAATGACGAATATAATGGAACTTACAATATCACTCAAAAAGTTGAAGCCAGTGAAAACAGGGTAAATCTGGGTGAAAATGGTTTCTTGTGTGAAATAGATACTCCTGACCATTTAGAAGAGGATGATGTTTATTTTAATTCTACAAGGTTTACAATTCAGATTAAAGAACCGGAAATAAGTTCTGGGAGTTCTGAATATAATTATATAAAAAACCACATTATTGAGTTTGAAAATGTTCTTTACTCAAGTAATTTTAAAGATCCCCAAAATGGATACCGAAAATATATAGATGTGGAAACATTTGTGGATTGGTATCTGATAAATGAAATTGCTAAAAATGTAGATTCCAGAGACTATTCCAGCATGTATTTCTTTCATATACCAGGCCAAAAAATTAAAATGGGTCCCCTTTGGGATTTTGATCTTGGTTTTGGAAATGTTGACTATGCTGATAGTCAGTATCCTGAGGGATTTTGGGTGAAAGACCATCAATGGTTTAGCCGACTATTCCAAGATCCGGCCTTTGTTGATCAGGTTAAAACCCGGTTTAATTTTTTTAAGAGTAATGAGGAATATTTTGTTCAATTAATTGATGAAAAAGCAGAATATCTCAAGTTTGCCCAGGAAGAAAATGATCTTAAATGGGATGTGTTTGGCAATTATATCTGGCCCAATCCTGTGGTTTACGAAACACATGAAGAAGAAGTAAATTATCTTAAAAATTGGTTTATTACCAGAATGAATTGGCTGGATGAAGTTTTTAATGCTATGTAGTATATTTTGTAATGAAAACTTTTTAATTTACTTGACAATCATGTACTTACTCAACCTAATCTAAGAGCCACTTTTTATTTTTATAATTTGAAATTATTGAATTTCTATGAAGTTTGAGATAATTCTGGGATAAAAAAAATGCCCTCTTTGCAAAGAAAAGGGCATTCTATTTCATATATTCTGAACTATTGTACGTCGCAATTAAGACCTTCAAGTGCTGCGAGATATTGATCCTTTAAAGTTTGTTCAATAACATCACAACCATCCACATAATTAGTAATAGCTGTTTTGTAAGCTTGGCAATTTTCCGAATTCGGGTTTGATGAATAATTCATGGCTGCTGTGCTTGCTTTATTTGCTAGGTCAGTACAACTATTTCCATCATCGTCTTTTTTACAAGATCCAAATGTTAATAGGGATGCAAACACGACGCTTGCCGCTAAAATTGTAATAGTTTTTTTCATAAAATAATTTTTAATGGTTTTTAAATCGGCACTAAATTATAAAAATAAATTACCCAATATAATTTAGATTGTTTTTTATATTCGTTTTAAATAATGTTTTCATATTAGTTTGTTGCTTAATTATCATCTTACAACAATAAAAAGTAAAACATTTAATCCTTAATTATCGTATCAACTAAAACTTTATTTACTTTTATCAAGATTAATTTTTGAAATATGAAAAGCGTTTATATTCAATTGTTGTTCTTATAGGATTATTACTCCCAAATTTTTTAATCGCGCAAACAGAAGGTCCATTGTCATTTACTTTTACACCTGTAGCACATACCGGCAACTGGGGTTCAAAACATGTTTAAGCAGTTTGGATACAGGATAATTCGGACGGTTTTATAAAACTAAATACAGATATTGGGGAAATGGTACAAATGATGAACTGCCAGAAATGGAAATCTGAGCCTTATCCATGTTTCTCCATCCACCCCAACTTTCTAAATACTGAGAAAAGTAAGGAAAAAACAACGCCTACAATAGCGGCTAATGCCATTCCTTTTAACTCCACGGAACCAATTGATATAGAAGCGCCACTAACACCAGCCACAAAAGTAAGGGCACCTAACACCATATTGCTGTTTTGGCTGAAATCAACTTTTTGCTCTACCAGTATCCTCAAACCTTGCACAGCAATTACTCCATAAAGCAGTAAAGTAATTCCTCCCATAACCGGAACAGGAATAGTAGAAATGGCTGCGGAAACTTTACCAATGCCTGAAAAGGCAATTGCCAGAATAGCAGCACCGCGTATTACCCAAACTGAATAAACCCTTGTAATTGCCATAACGCCAATGTTTTCCCCATAAGTGGTATTTGGTGGCGAACCCACAAAACCTGATATTACATTGCTAATTCCGTCACCCAAAAGGGAGCGATGCAGACCGGGTTTTTTCATCAAATCTTTTTCTGTAATTTTCCCCGTAACAATCAGGTGACTTATATGCTCGGCAAGTACTACAATACATGCGGGGGCAATAATGATAATAGCCATAGGATCGTAAACCGGTGTGTGAAATTTGGGCAAGGCAAACCATGCTGCATTGCTTATTATTGTTGTATCCACCATTCCCATTATTAAGGCTAGAATATATCCACTTATCATGGCTGCTAAAATTGGAATTACCTGTAAGAATCCTTTGAAAAGCACCGAACCAATAACTCCAACTGCCAATGTAAATAACGAAACTATCAGAACTTTTGGGTCGGAAACAAATGGTTTAACAATATCACCAACTTGAGTTGCTGCTGAAGCAAGCCCCGCCTGCTGAGCGGCAACAGGAGCCAACTCTAATCCAATTATTGCCACCACTGCGCCCATTACTGCCGGAGGTAAAATTACATCTATCCATCCAATTCCCCATTTTTTTACAACCAATGAAATAACTATAAAAAATAGTCCAAAGAAAATAAAACCCGATTGGGCATGACTAAAGCCGCCATACGAACTGATAATCAGCAAAACAGGACTTATAAATGCAAAACTTGACCCCAGATAAGCAGGTATACCTCCTTTGGTTACCCACGAATAAAGCATAGTTCCTATGCCATTCATCAATAGAGCAATTGCCGGATCAATGCCAAGTAGTATGGGCACCAAAATGGTAGCACCAAACATGGCTGTTAAATGCTGTAAACTTAACGGAAGGCTTTCTAGTAAAGGTAATTTTTCTTCAATGCCAATGGTTCGTCGTTTCACCGAAAATATGGTTTAAATGAAGGTGCTAAGGTAGTTAAATAATATTATTGTAACTAGCACAAAATGAGAATTAAATGACCAATAACAGTATAAAGTGAGGCTTCTAATTATTGAGTATGTATTTAATTTGTTGAGTTTGGATTTTAATTTTATAATAAAAAAGAACAAACAAAAATTGTCTAAGAAAACTTACTCTATAACTTTTTCACTATGCGCATTAACAAACAAAATTGTTCCCACCTGATCGTAATCGGTGAACATTTTGTCTTTTTTAATGGTCTCTTCTCTATACCCAATTATTACCAAACCGGCATCATATGATTTATTGTTAACCAGTTTTTTCTGATGTACATCAGGATCCTGAGGGATAACTTCAATATTAGAGGCGGTAATGGGCAGTCTTCCGGAAGTAACTAGTTCTTCCATATTCTTTTTAGTTTGTTCTTCCAGTTCCGGTTTACAAATATCAAAAATTTTAATATCGGCCTTTTTCCAATCAGGGTGGCCGGAGATAATAAAACCAAGAAGAATCATCAGGTTGGCATTTGAAGAATCGGTTGATGAAATCCAGATATGTATACCATTTTCATATTTTATATCTCTTCTGCTGCTTGCAAGGATAAGCACATCAAATTTACCTGCATTTACAAGCGCAAAATTATCTACTATATGGCTTAAATCTTCCGGTTTTTCTTTGTCGTATTCGAAAATTACCATATTGTTTTCCATACCTGCAATACCCGGAATTTGAATGGCTTGCGCAATAGCAGAAGTATATGAAGGTGAGATTATTGTATCAAGATAAACATGACTATCCTTTTTTCTAACTATTTTATTAATCTTAAATAACTCATCCTCTGCTTGCTGTCGGGTAGCTTTTGAATAATAACCCTCGATTCGATGTAAGTAAGTTCCAAAACCATATTTGTAAGAAATCCAGTTTAGTAAACTCAAAGCCTTATCTCTTTCAAAAGTACTTTTTGAAATGCAAATTGCACTTGGCCGCCATTCACTAAAAACCTTTTTATGTGTTTTACGCTGAAGAAATACCTGCAGATTTCTGTTTAACTGAAAAATAGCGTTTGAAAATATTGATTCGAAACCTTTACGGTTTTTGTGATAGTAATTAAGAAAAATATATAAGCCGGTCATTAAGGCAAATGCTAATATGGCATAAGCAGTATTAATTTTGAACATTACCCATATTGAGATTACAAATCCAAGAAGAGATAAATACCATCTCGATTTAAAAGAGGGACGATATGCCGGAGATGAACCAAAGTGATTTAAAAAAGAAATCAAACAAAGAGCACCGTAAGTTACCATGAAAAACATTGAAATTACTTCTGCTACAGTATTTACGTTTCCAAGAGCCACAAAGAATAAGGCAATTATCAGTGTAATTAATGAGCCGTTAATTGGTTCACCGTCTTTTTTCCTGCCTTTGGCAAGCCACCAATTTGCATATCTATTGGGAAAAGCCTTATCCATGGCCAAAGCTTGAAGAGTTCTGGGAGCAACCATTATTGAGCCCAAAGCAGAAGAAATTGTTGATGCTGCCAAACCCAATGGAATTATCCATTTACCCTGAATGGCGATGTCTCCCATTATAAGTTGATTGTTAACTAAATCATCGATACTTGCTGAAATTGCAAGTTTGTAAATAATGAAAAAATAAATAATCATTCCACTTACAGTGGCCAATACTGTTCCAAAAGGAATTGATTTTGAAGGGTCTTTAAGGTCTCCCGACAAGCCCACGCCAGCAGTCATTCCTGTAAATGCCGGAAAAATAATCGCAAATACCACAAAAAAGTTTGAGGAATCAAAAAATCCATTGTCGAATAATGAAATTGTGGATTCGGTTTCTGCAGGGCCTGAGCCTAAAAAGAACATAATAATGGCTAAAAATAAAATCGCTACCACAAAATAAAGCGCTTTCACTCCCAGGTTAGCACCTTTATATAAAATTACTGCTCCTAAAATAATTATAGCCGGAATACTAATGGCCTGTCGTGGCAATTCAAAACCATAATTATTCAAAATATAATTGAAAAAAAATTGAAACGATTCGGTAAAGGCAATTATATAAAATGCAACACTTATTGCTTGAGAAAGGTAAAGAGCAATACCAATTGTTGCTCCTATATTTAGCCCGAATGAACGCGAAATAATAAAGTATTCTCCTGCACCTTCAACTCGTTTATTTGTTGCGAGTTCAGAAATTGCCAAAGCGGTAGGTATGGTAACCATATGCCCTAGAATTACTATGCCAATTACACCCCAAAAGCCTATTGTTCCTACTGCATAGCCAAAACGCAAAAATAGTATTGCGCCCAAAATTGTTGAAATTGCTGTAAAGAAAACAGGGAGAGTTCCAAATTTTTTAGTGTTTAAAGTAGTTGCCATTTATTGCATGATTTAAGATTATAAAGATATACAATATTAGTTTCTGGTAAAATTTTTAGATTATATAAATATAAAACGGTTATTGAAATAATGTTAAGTCCTTAAAAAGCACTATTTCTTTTGTTAATTTAATAAGTAGTGGCAAATTGTTTTACCTTGCATGCTGAACGTGAATGATTTTACTTACTAATTTATTATTATGACAATAATTGGAGGCTTCAATAATATTCAATATGCACTAAAAGCAGCTTCGCAAACTGGTTATTTGAGTATGTTAAAAACTGTATTTTCAAAAAATACTTGCAAAACATGTGCTTTTGGTATGGGAGGTCAAAAAGGAGGAATGATAAATGAACTGGGACAATTTCCTCAAATATGCAAGAAGGCTTTCCAGGCTCAAATTACTGATATTCAGCCCTCGATATCGTCAAAATTATTTGAAGAAAAAAGCATTAATTCGTTTAAAAAAACACCGCCAAGGATTATTGAAAGATATGGAAGACTCAATAGCCCTCTCTTTAAATCCAAGGGAGATACTCACTATGGTGAAATATCATGGGAGACGGCACTAAACAAGATAATTGAGAGGTTTAGAAAAACCAATCCCGAAAGGACTTTCTTTTATAGTTCAGGAAGATCGTCTAATGAAGCATCTTTTTTACTGCAATTATTTGCAAGAATATATGGAACCAACAATGTTAATAACTGTTCTTACTATTGTCATCAGGCTTCCGGAGTAGGAATGAGTTCTTGTATTGGAAGTGGAACGGCTACCATTCAGTTGAAGGACTTAAATAAGTCGGATTTGATTTTTGTAATAGGAGCGAACCCCTCTTCAAATCATCCCAGGTTTATGACTCAACTGATGAAATGTCGTCGTAGGGGAGGTAAGGTTATAATTATTAATCCAGCCAAAGAAAAGGGTCTTCAGAAATTCTCAGTACCATCTGATTTTCGGTCTCTTTTATCTGGAGGAAGCCCTATTGCAAATGACTACTTACAGGTAAATATTGGTGGAGATATAGCGCTTTTAAAAGGAATTGCAAAGGCAGTAATAGAAAATGGAAAGCAAGACCGGCAATTTATTGATCTGCATACAAATGGATATATAGAATATGCAGAAGATTTGAAAAACACTTCCTGGGAAACCATAGTCTCAAATTCAGGAATTACCATGGAAAAAATCAAGCAAATTGCTGATATTTATAGTAAATCCAGGAATGTTGTTTTTTCATGGGCTATGGGAATAACACATCATGAAAATGGTGTTGAAAATGTAGAGTCTATAGTAAGTTTGGCACTTCTTCGTGCTATGATTGGGAAGCCTAATGCAGGATTATTACCATTACGCGGACATAGTAATGTTCAGGGAGTGGGATCGGTTGGTGTAACTCCCGTCCTTAAGGAGAGCATTTTAAAAGGAATAGAAAAGGAGTTTGGCATAAAACTACCAAAAAGTCCTGGAATGGATACCATGGCCTGCATGCAGGCATCAATGAATGATAAAGTAGATATTGCTTTTCTTTTGGGAGGAAATTTATACAGTTCAAATCCTCACTCTAAGTTTGCTGAAGAAGCATTAAATAAAATCCCGTTTAAAGTATATTTAAATACAACTCTCAATTCAGGTCATTTTTATGGAGTGGATGAAGAGGTAATTATACTGCCGGTGGCCGTTAGAGATGAAGAAGAGCAAAGGACAACTCAGGAATCGATGTTTAATTTCGTAAGACTTAGTGATGGAGGAAAATCCCGATTTGAAAATGTACGAACCGAAGTTTCAATTATTTCAGAAATTGCCAAGGGTGTATTAGGTAATAAACCCGTTGATTTTGTGTGCTTTAACAATCACAACGAGATTCGAAAATTAATTGCTAAAACAGTATCGGGTTTCAAAAAATTAGAATTTATTGATGAAAGCAAGGGTGAATTTCAAATTTCTGGCAGAACCTTTCATAAGCCATCATTCCCAACATCCGACAAAAAAGCCAGTTTTAAAATATGCTCCATAAGGGAGTTAAAACGTAATGACAATGCTTTCCGCATGATGTCGGTGAGGAGTGAGGGTCAGTTCAACTCAATAATATATGACGAATTTGATAGATTCCGTGGCCAAACACAAAGGAATGTAGTGATGATGAACAAGGAGGATATTAAAGCAATGGGGCTTAATGAAAATATGCATGTTAAATTAAAATCATCAGTTGGGGAATTGGATAATATGCTTGTGCGTGAGTTTGATATTGCACCGGGTAATATTATGACATATTATCCTGAATCAAATGTTTTAATTCCCACAGCAGTAGATCCCAGAAGTAAAACTCCGGGATATAAAATGGTTTGGGTAAATATTACTCGCGCCTGATATTAAAATTGCTTTTAAAGAAATAAATTTATTTCTTAATCATACGCTTGCTAATAGTATTTCCTTCTATTTCCAAACTATAGATATAGGTTCCCGTTTTAGCATATCCATTCCACTTATATTGATGATTTCCAGCAGATAGTTTATCATCCACAAGAGTTGCAATGATGTTACCATTTAGGTCGCTTATATATAATCTAACTTGAACTGGATTAAATAATTCAAAACTTATGTTTGTGCTATTTAAAAATGGATTTGGGAAGTTTTGATAAAGTTTCGCCTGTGAAATTTCATTTTCACTAATTGCCGAATAGTCTAGGAAAATTTCATTTTCATTGAAAAACCTGTCGGAGTAAATGAGAGTTAAATTCTCAACCGGAAGCAAATCTTCATCAATTTCAAATGACAAAGAGTGGAAATTATCAACCCCTATTTGATCTAATAATTTTCCATTTACTTTTAATTCAACTTTATCGAGGTCGTCATCGTATTCCAAATAAAATGTTACTATATTTTCATCGATTGTGGTTGATGCAACCTCAATGTTAGGTGGTGTATAATCATTATAAATAGCATTTAAGACCACTTCTTCATTATGTGGAAAAACCTCTCTGATATCCAACATCTTTTCACCTTTAAGCCTTATGAACTTCGAATTAATGGTGCCTACTCCATATTGTTCCTTGTCGAGGTACACCATATAATTTGCATAAGTAGGATCCAGGCTCATAATATTACTACATACTGCATCAACTGATAATGCTTTTTTACCGGAAATTATCAACCTCATATTATGTTGCATTTCTTCCATTGTCAATTCGTCGAGACCGGTTGGTCCGTGATCAAAACCTTGAAGGCCATCAATTACAACAAAATCAACAGGTTTTAGCATATAGAAGTCATGAAGCCATTTATTTAAATTTTCCTGTCCATGATCTATCTTCGTCCATTTGCCAAAAAAAGTTTCTGATATTCCATAAATATTTGGTGGCGCCATACCAATTGCAACATTTTTTACTCCTCCGGTAATAATTGCTACTTTATGGTTTTTGAGCACAGGTATGCTAATCACAACATCTGCATTATTGTAAATCTTGTTAATATAAAACTCTGGGGAAAGATTTGGTTTCTCTTCATCAGGGTATAAACGAATATTATCATCGAGATATAATTTTTCAAGATTAGAATCACCATAGTCTTCAAAAACTCCGCAACTATCCTCTAATGCAACTATCTGATCAACTTCCGGGAAGTTATCAAGAGTATATTTATAGTAATCAAGAACCTCTCTTGTTGAAACAGCAGATGAACTTTCGATAATATAAATTTTACCATCCGGATTAAGTTCGCGAACCATTTTTGCCACTGCTTTTACTACTCGCCAATCAGTGGCTATTCCTCCAACCTCTTTATACTCGGGGCTGGGAATTGGAGGAATTTCAACCAAATTTGGTTTAAGAACTACATAATCACCATTAGCAATTATTGTACTTAATCCACCAGCCTGTTCAACCGACTCCCTAAGCATGGATTCAATTTCATCAAAATCAATATCAGTGGCATTACTTATTGATGATTTCACCACTGATACATCATCAAAAGATGTGATAATATTGCTAGTTTGTGCCTTAGTTCTTATGCTTGCATCCCAAGGTACTTTAATGTATTCGGAAGAGTTAAATGCAAATAGTTTATTGACAGGAGCTGTTGTAAAATAGAACAGACTAGAAATCCCAAACAAGAATAGAAAAAGTAAAGCATATGCCAATTTGTTGTTTTTTAGGTTTTTTTTAAATTTGAGAAAAAATAAAGTGGAGGACAATAAACTTGTCAGCCAAATTACGAATGCCGAAGCAATTGGAAATGCCGCTCTCTGGCATGGATAGGCTGCTCTACTGGGTTTTGGAATTACCCTAATAATAAACCAGCACAAGGCTATAAATCCCCCTAATATCAAATAAATCTTCTTCCAGTTTAAGTGTTTCATAGTAATAATGCTAGTTTTATATTAAATCCGTTACTAGGATTTATTTTTTTTATAAAATATATATAAATAAGAACTAAATACCAATGATGTAATTACCTGAATATAAATTGGTGTTGAGAATAAATCAGAATGAATAATAGTGATTTTAATTAATCCAAACTTTATGATGTAATATGCAACTTTACTCAGAATTATACTTAGCAGGATTGAGGGGAAAATATATTTTATCTTCTTTGTCAAACCAAAAAACAAAACAACATTAAATACAAGTTCAAACGTAATAAGTAGCATCTTTGGAAATACAGGATGACCAGATATAATAAAAGAAAATAAGGGTAATGTGAGAGCAAGTAAATATGCATTTGCCTTCGAACTATGCACAAGGGCAATGATAAGCATTAAGCGCATCGGTTCTATTAAATACAATGGCAGGCTAATCAAATGGGAAATGGTGGGAACATAATAAATAAAACTTAGTGCAAAAAGGTCGATTAACACGCTAATTATTGTCTTTCTTTTATTCAGTTGTAAGGCTATACTCTTCATATGGTATATTTAGAAATTAATCAAATTGATGCTAATTCTGGATATTTTAACATTATAACTTTTTAGAATTATTGTCAAATTTAATCAAAATTCTAAAAGATTGTTTATTATTCATTCAAATAAAAATTCAAACATTTCAGCAAGAGAAATTCAAAAAGTGTTAATGAAAAGAAACAATAATTACAAAATTAATTAGTGATTGATTTCTTTAAATAAATGTTTTGATTAAAAGATAATATGGAGATAATCAATGTGTTTGTAAAACAAGATTATAACTATTTTCAAATTAGCACTTGAGGTGATTCATTTTTATCTTATTTTGTACAAGTAAATAATTAGCAATATCAAATAAAACATGGTAATACTATCCTCAATAGGTATTGATTTTGGAACTCTTATAGTAATTAGTATCGGTCTTTTAATCGTTGCACTTGCTGCAGAGAGGATAGCGCTAGTATTTCAGAAGATAAAGTTACCGTTAATTACCGGTTTTATTGTTACTGGTATAGTTGCCGGATCGTCAGTGCTCAACTTTATCACGCCGGAGGCCATTCATAAATTTGATTTCCTTTTCGATATAGCCCTCTCCATTATTGCATTTTCTGCAGGTTCTGAACTTTACCTCAACGAATTAAGAAGCAGGATTAATAGTATAAAATGGATGACAATCGGGCAACTGATAGTAACCTTTGTGCTAAGCGGAATAGCAGTATATTTTTTAGCAGACTACATACCTTTCATGAAAGAAATGGATAGTATCTCAAAGGTAGCAGTTGCTATTTTGTTTGGGACAATATTCGTTGCCCGCTCACCATCATCAGCTATTGCTGTTATAAATGAAATGAGAGCAAATGGGCCCTTTACCAAAACAGTAATGGGAGTTACAGTTATTAAAGATGTGCTTGTAATTATACTGTTTGCAATAAGTTTTGCCCTGGCAAAAGCATTCATAAATGGTGAAAGTACCAACATAATATTTTTTATCATTTTAATTCTTGAATTAATTCTCTCATTCGGATTGGGGATTATCATTGGAAGGTTTTTGAGTTTTATATTTTCTGTTTTGTATAACAGCAGATTAAAAGCAGGTCTTATTATTCTAACAGGTTACTTAATATATCTGGGTTCTAATTATCTTTCTTATTCTTCTAATCTGTATTTCACTCATAAAATAATTGTTGAACCACTTCTTATTGCTATAATCGCAAGTTTTGTGGTAACCAATTATTCTAAACACCGCATCGAATTTTCGGAACTACTTGAAATGGTAGCGCCAACAATTTATATCATATTCTTTACACTTACCGGAGCTTCTCTTTCAATTCAAACACTTATGAGTGTATTTGGAATAGCAGTTGTATTATTTTTTATTAGACTGATTACCATGTTTTTTGGAGGAATGATAGGCGTTGTGGCTGCAAAAGATGCTAAAGAGTATACTTATATTGCCTGGATGCCATATATTACGCAGGCAGGTGTCGCTCTGGGATTAGCAACTATTGTGGCATCAGAATTCCCTGGATGGGGCCATGATTTCGAATCTATAATTATTGCAATTATTGTAATTAATCAACTGGTGGGTCCTCCGCTATTTAAATGGACTCTTAACTTTGTTAAAGAGAGTCATTTACGCGCAAAAGCGAATGCAAAAATTCACAAACAGGATGTTTTGATAATTGGTGTAGAAAGCCAGTCATTGGCACTTGCTAATCAACTGGCTCGGCACAATTGGAGGCCAGTATTGGTTTCTGTTGATGATTATAAAATTGATGATATTGAAGAGTTCGAAGTACATAAAATGACAGACTTTTCTTTAGAAAGCCTCAAAAAACTCAATTGTGCCGATATGGAAGTAGTTGTGCTGATGCTTAGCGATACCAAGAACTACCAAATTGCAGAATTGATTTTCGAAAATATTGGTACCAAGGAGGTCGTTGTCCGATTAAATAAACGTGAGAATTTTAATAAATTCCATGAATTGGGGGCCCTTATTATTGAACCTACAACAGCCATTGTAAGTTTGCTCGATCATTTTGTAAGATCACCAAATGCTGCTACTCTTCTTTTAGGTATGGACGAAGGACAGGATTCAGTAGACGTTGAAATTGTAAACAAAGATATTCATGGAATGCGTCTAAGGGAATTAAGATTACCTTCCGATATTATTATTCTTTCAGTTAAAAGAAAAGGTAATATTATCATATCTCATGGTTATACCCGACTTCGTTTGGGCGATGTTATTACTCTGGTAGGTTCAGAAAAGAGTATAGAAGAAATAATGTTTAAATTCGATACTTAATATACAGGCTGTTGAGTTAAAATAACAAACAAATATACTTATAATATAGCCCTGAATAAAAGTTACAATCAAGCCATTTTCTCATTAATAAGCACAAAAAAAACTGCCTAACAATGCCAGGCAGTTTTTTCTAAGTCTTATTTATTATAGAGGGTTAGCTACAATTTCAGCATCAATTTCAGTTTTATATGTAAACTGAACAGGAGCAACACTAGTATTTCCGGAAACACCAACAGTTATTCCCACAGCACCCATAATAATCTGATTTACAACATCAAATTGTGCTTCAGGAAGTGTGAAAGAAGATCCGTTAGTAATCTCCATGGAAGGAATTGTATATACAGGCATGGCCAAATCACCATAATATATTGAAATTGCTACATCAGTAAGAGTTATTGGCTCTTCACTAATAGATGTAACCGTAAAAGTTATAGACTTTACTGTTGCACTTTGAAGTTTGTCCTTATAGTCGTTAAACTGTGTAACAGTAGTCATGTCAATAGTAGCAGTTTCGTTAAAGGTTCCACCTGCGTTTATGTCTCTCGATGCTGCCGGAACATCAAAATTCATATTTGTACTGAAAGAAGTATTAAATGTTACGTCTAAAGCCTCCTTAATTTTATTACATCCTGTGTAAGTAAAAGTGGCCACAACAAAAAAAGCAATGGCAATGTTTTTTAAATTCATGATAGAAGTTTTTTATTGATTATTTAAATTGATTATTAATAAACAAATTAACTGAAAAAATTAATACCATTAACCTTATTGAATAAATATATTTTATTAAAGTGTTAGATGATAATATTTTATGAATTATTTAACACAAAGTAAACTGTACTAATCATGAGGTTAATTTATAAAATTTTATACTAAAAAAAGCCGACTCGCCTTAAGCAAATCGGCTTTAAATTATATTATAAGAAATAATTATTCGCTTTTTCCGCTGAGTTCTTTAATAAGTACCCAAACTTCATCTTGAGAACCGTTAATAACGCTATCTAAATCTTTTATGAAATTTGTCCATGAACCTTCTCCATGAACTTCCATAAAATCCTTTTTAAATGTTCTGTCTTCGTCAAACCTTGCCCATTTATTAAAGCCTGAAACAATAGCTACGTCATCTTCAGAATTTGTGCTAAATTGTGGCCAATAAGTTGAGAATGATCTATCATATTCTTTCGCTTTATACACTTCAAGAACTCTTTCTATTATCTCTTTAAAACGATATCCCTGATTATCTTTAATATCGAAAACGCTTATTGATAATTTACTTGCAGGTGCATCATCCTTACTATACGAACGCTTGCTATCAAGACGCCACATATTACTTTCATGCATTTCTTTAATGTTTGGCATAACATTGAATATCCAGTCTTCTGTATGTTCTTTGCTATCCGGGCTGCCATCTAATTCAGTATATGTACATGGTCCCATCGACCAGATAAAATCTCCGGAATGTTCTCCAACACTTACCATCCATAAATTGGCATGATAAGGGCCATCGTTATGATATTTTTGGTTGTGAGCAGTCATAGCTTTACCAAATTCCTTCATTTTATCAGTTTTTACTGTAAAACGAGTGTTATCAAACATAACATAACTCTCTTCCTGTGCAAAGGAAGTAATTGAAAAGGCCATTGCGACCAATAATAAAACTGTAATTCTTTTCATTGTAAGTAAAATTAGTTAGTATTAATTTTGAATAGAACACGAATATAATATGAATACTTGATTTTATGTTAATAAATAACAATAGTTTAACAATTTAAATATCATGTATATAGGTGGTTATTGCGCATGAAAGACAGGGGTATCAATAATAATAAGCAGAAAATCATATTCCGGAAAAAATGATTTATCTTAATCACTAAAAAATTAATTAACAGTACATTAACATTATCTCCTTCGCAAAAAGTGCTTTTTAAATATAGTTTACTTAAGGAATAGGAATCAATGTTTCGGGGCAAACATATTTGGCAACTTCCATAAAATTTTGTCCCACTGCAGTTATGTCCGTCAGATTAACGTCTGCATCAAATGCACTAAACTTATTGAAGAATGTAATAACACTTACATCTTTATCAGGATAGTAAAACATATAACATACATAACCTGAAATTGCTCCATTATGGCCTATCCACTTATCGCTTTGTTTTATGCCCATGCCGTAACCTGAATAATATGGATTATTTTCTGTGGGAGGATTTAGTACAGGCATTTGCTGCACATGTAAACTATCACTTATAAGTGTTCCATTATAGAGCGCACGCGACCAAACCGACAAATCATCCAGGCTGGAAATCATTCCTCCTGCAGTCCAGGATAATTCAAAATTTATTGCGTTGGCAGATGGAGTTCCTGTTATATCGTCTATAGTTCCGCTTGATTCATCATATCCATGAATGGTTTCACCGGGAAACTGAGCCGATGAAGCCATAAAAGTATTTCCCAATTTTAAAGGTTCGCAAATCTTTTCACTTATCAGTTCTACTACCGATGAACCACTGGCTTCTTCAATTATCTTTCCCAAAAGGAAATATCCTATATTGGAATAATTGAAACCCTCACCGGGCTCAAATAACAAATCTTGTTTTGATGCCCAATCGATAAGTTTGTCAATTGTCCAATCGTAAGTCCCCTCGTAAATTTGATTTCGTATGCTGTCGTTTTCATCCCAGCTAACTATGCCCGAAGTATGCATTAATAATTGACGAATAGTTATTTTGTTTGCTTTTGGAAATTCAGGATAATAATTCTCCAGCTTATCATTTAACTCCAACACACCTTGGTCGCATAATATCAAAACCAAAGTGGCAGTAAAAGTTTTTGATATACTGCCTATCCTGATTTGAAAACTATCCACCATAGGAATTTTTCCTTCTCTGTTTGCAAGACCTCCGGCATATTTATAATATTTATTTTCTGTTTGAATTCCCAACATCCATCCCGGTGAACCGGTGGTATTCTGTGTATTTTCCATCATCGATATAAGAGTGCTGTCGTCAATAATTTCATTATCCGAGATTTTCTTCTTACAAGAATCTAAAACTATAAGTGTATAAATAATAATAAATAATATTGCCAACAAGTTGGGTATAAATTTTGCTGTTTTCATAGTGCTTACTTATCTGATTATTAGAGCATATAAAATTAATTTAAAATTTTCCCAATTTCAATATTTGATACAAAAATATACTGGAATTTATTTAATGCTTTTTTTTTCAGTGTCCAGGCAACCAATTTATGTTCCAATGCATATATAAGTAAAAGAGTTAATTTAGAAGTATCTTTGAAGTGATACTCTTAAAAATAATTAAACAGGAATTTGAATTCAGAAGAATCAAAAATCATTAAAAAGTGTTTGAAGAAAAATGCTCAGGCACAAAGGGCTTTGTACGAAAAGTATAGGGTGAAATGGTTTATGATATGCCTCAGGTATGCCAACAGTAAAATGGAGGCTGAAGATATGCTACAGGAAGGATTGATAAGTGTGTTCAATAATTTAAAGCAATTCGATAATAAAAAAGCGGAGTTTTCTGCCTGGTCGAATAAAATAATGGTGAATGCTGCCTTACAATATCTGAGAAAATGGAAGAAATTAAGTTTTAATCAAAGTATTGATGATTATGAAACTCAAATTACATTTCACGAAGATGTGTTTGATAGTTTGGGTGCCAAAGAACTTACGCTTCTGATACAAAAACTTCCTGAAGGATACAGAGTGGTTTTTAATATGTATGTTGTTGAGGGATATAAACATAAGGAAATTGCAGAGGTTCTCGGAATTTCAGAAAGCACTTCAAAAACACAATTATTAAAAGCGAAAAAAATGTTACGAAATAAATTGGAAACAGTCTTAAAACACTAATAAAATGGCTGATAACTTGGAAAATTTCTTTAAAAAGCATCTTTCAGATGAAACTTCCGGTGAAGATAACTGGAATGTGCCATCAGATGGTGTTTGGGAAAATGTGCTTCCTGAAATACAAAAGGAAAGTGGCTTTTTTGTTTCATGGAAAAACCTCATGCTTATTGCTGCAGGATTAATTTTGGCAGCCCTTTTAGTTATATTTCTTCTTTGGAACAGAAATACAAATGATAGTTTAACTGTTGAGGAAATTGAAAATCCTGTCCAAATATCTAGCAATCAAAATGATCAAAAAATAAAAACCACTGATAAAGATAATTATGCGAAACCATTGGATGAAACAAACAATATTGAAGAGAACAATAGCAATAAAATCTTAATTAAGAATACCGGGGAATCAACCAACGAAAAAAACAAAACAAATAATACAATACAAAACAAAACTAATACTGATAATAAATCAGCTTATGCTGAAGTTATTGAGCCTTCTAAAAAAGAAACTACTGAGCAAAATAAAAATTTATTTAAATCTCAAGGAACAATTTTTAATGAAGAAGCAGATACTTTTTCAGATAATAAGATGAATTTATCGGCTTATACTATAAACAAGATAGATAAGGCAGGATCAGATATTAGTATCGACAGTTTGATTTCATTTTATACTCCGGAAATTAGTGATGAAGAAATGAGCAGGGTTTTATCTGCAACAATTGGTAAAATTGAGGATCCGATATTTTTTAATGATAAAGGCAAAATTGGAATAGGCGCATTTTTTACACCAACAATTACTTCCACCTACCTGAAAGGAGATATGATAAGAGGTATCGAAAATACTTCTCCAGTGTATTTGTATTCAAGCAATTACGGTTTGGAATTAAAATATAATTTTTCCAATAAACTTGCTTTGGTTTTTGGAATTGGTAAGTCGGAAATTAAAAGTTGGTCGAAATCAAATGTGGACTTCAATTATAATACCTCTTCTGAGGAAGTTATGCCCAGTGGTGACAAATCCAACACTTCCGATATTCCCATGCCAACCCCTTTTGGAGATGTTAGCACAAGTATTACTTATCATTTTCCGGGATCTGCCTTTCTCCCTGACGGGGAAGTTATGCAGTCGGTAATGGAAACACATCAGCGCATACAATATTTGTCGATTCCTTTGGGAATTGAATACAAATTAATGGGGAAAAACAGAATTAAATGGATAGCAGAAGGAGGTTTCAGATTCAACAAATCCGTTATCGATGGAAGCGAATTTTCTTCCCGCATTTTACATGAAGGACAGGATATGGAAGTTGTGAGTGAACAGCAAACCGGCGACCCCGATTTTAAAGATATTTATTTCAACTATTATATTGGAACCGGTCTCAATTATAGATTGAGAAAGAACCTGCAATTTAATACCTCTCTAAGGTATTTAGGAAATATTGATGACGTTAACCTTCAAAATAATATGTCGACAAATGTGCACGAATTCAATCTGAAAGTGAGTATTTTATATTTATTTTAAACCTCAGGCAACTTTTTTTACTTCATTTTCATAAACACTATTGAAAGTAAATTTTTAATAATTAAAAAATCATGAAAATGAAAAAGACACAATTAATTCTATTCGCATTAGTAGGTTTGTTCCTAATTTCGTCTTGTAAAAAAGATGATGATATGGATCCATCTACAATGAAATCTATTACATTAAATTTAAATGGTCTTGAAGACCTGGGCTCTGACTTCGTTTATGAAGGATGGCTAATAGTTGACGGCTCACCTGTTTCAACCGGAACCTTTACTGTAGATGCAGATGGTATGTTATCGAAAACCAGTTTTGAACTCGACTCCATGGATGTTGATAATGCAACAAAATTTGTTTTATCAATAGAGCCAATGAATGATACAGATCCGAATCCTGCTCCAACAAAAATTCTTGCAGGTGATTTTTCTGGAAATTCAGCAAACGTTGATATTGCGCCTGTTGGTGACTTCTCAAATGCAGCAGGTAAATATATTTTGGCTACACCAACAAATGGTGCCGATACTGATGAAAACAGTGGTATTTGGTTTCTGGATCTTGCAACAGGTGCACCAACAGTAGGCTTAACACTTCCCGCACTTCCTGATGGCTGGGTTTATGAAGGCTGGACAGTTATTAACGGACAGCCTGTAACAACAGGAAAATTCACCAATGTGATGGCAACTGATATGGCTGATCCTTACAGCGGTAGTGAACCTTTACCAGATGTAAATGGAAGCGACGGATTTTTCCCGGGAGAAGACTTTTTAATGAATGCCCCTTCAGGATTGAATTTCCCAACCGATATTGCAGGCGGTAAAGCAGTTATTAGTATTGAGCCTTCACCCGACAATAGTGAAGCTCCGTTTACATTAAAACCATTAGTTCATGATATTCCTGCTTCTGCTGTGGATCATACTGTTTACAATATGATGCAAAACCTGAGTTTCCCTTCAGGAAGCGTGAGCAGATAAAATTAAATTTTTGGTTAGTATTTGAATTTTAAAATACAATTGTTGATGTCCTTCTCGTAAGGATAAAATTAAAAGGGCTGTTTTGCTTAGGCAAGATGGCCTTTTTTTATTATTGGAAAATTGATAATTGACAATGAAAACTACTGACTGCCAACAGGAGACTTTTTTAGCTGCCGTGCTCCTACGCTGAAGCTTACGCTTGCGCCGAAGCTTCAGCGTAGGCACATGGCGCAAGCGTAAATGAAATGAAGGTAGGGGTAAGTTGTTATTGTTGTCATCGTTGTCATTGTTGTCATTGTTGTCATCGTTGTCATTGTTGTCATTGTTGTCATCGTTGTCATCGTTGTCATTGTTGTCATTGTTGTCTGCCGGCTTGACTGCCGACTTGAAATGAAGGCAGTAATGAAATGAAGTTAGGAGACATTCGTCATTATACTGCCTAATAGAAAATTGTCATTTCGTTATAGTCCGGAGGATCCGTCCACCGACGGAAGAAATATCCTCAATAATTTGAATTTAATGAAGAATGGAAAATGAAGACTGCCAACTGAAGACTGTCGACTGAAATCCGCCACCAAGGGTGGAAACGGGGCAGGTGATTTTGGTGAGGTAGATAGGATATTGGTCATTAGTGCATTAGTCATTGGTCATTGCCT
>JBFFLX010000001.1:0-71878 GCA_041554435.1 Bacteroidales bacterium | reverse complement strand
CGCTAAAGTTATAAGTGCCTAAAGTTCATAGAGTGCCTTGAGTTCATAGAGTTCATAGAGTGCCTGGAGTTATGAATTATTTTTAACGAAAAACGAATAACGATTCACTATTCACCATTAACCATTCACTATTCACCATTAACCATTCACTATTCACCAATGAACATTATCAATTATCCATTTATTTCGGGAATTTCTCGTCGTCATTCTTCCTCCAGCGAAATGACATTAGCAATATACCGCCTGTTACCCTGCATGCAAACTCAAATCAACCACCAATGACCAATGACCAATGACCAATGACCAATGACCAATGACAAATCACCATTTTCAATTGTCAATTATCCATTGTCCATTGTCAACTATCAATTTTCCATTAAATGAGTCACATTGTCACCTAAAGATATATTTTAAGATAAAGCGTTGGCGTAAACGGTATCGCTTCTGCATAAACATTTATAGTATTGGTTTGGTCGGTAGGAATGCGCTCGAAGTTCGACATTTTGAAGTTTTTGTGATTCAGAACATTCAGAACTGAAAGACCAACTTCTCCCTTTAATTTGCGATTTAGAATTTTATAAATTACTGATAAGTCAAGACGGCTATAGGTTTGTTCGGCAACTGTGCTTTGCTGCATTTGGTAAATATAATCGGGAAAGCCTGACCCATAAACATAATCTGCTGACACGAAAAAAGGATCGAAATTAAGCAGACCTGCTACTTTTATTTCGTGTCGCTGATCCTGCGGCGCAAGCCTGTATACCTGAATTAAAAAGTAAGTAAACAGTTCTTCAGTTTTTGAAAGGGAATATGAAACCCAGAAAGAATGCTTTCCAATATCCTGTTTAACTAAAAAATCTATGCCATAAGCGCGTGACTCGCCGGTGAAAATATCTTCGATATGGTACTGAAAGGAACGAATAAAGCGTGTGAGGCCTTTTGTGTTTTTATAATATGCTTCAACATTTGCGGTAAAGCCGCCAGCATTAAAATTTGTTCCCAAAACATAATGTTGAGCCGACAAAACCGGTACTTCATCATTATCGGCAACAGTCCACAAAAACCTGTAATTACCATTTTCATCAACCACTGAACTGTGTGAAACAAACTGGTGATAAATTCCCCAGGCAAGGTTGAATTTTAGTTTCTCAGTAGCCTGATATTTTAGTGAAATCCTGGGATCGAGATATATATCTTTTAGTAATGTTGAATGAGTTGCACGCAAACCCGGCTTTACACTTATCTTATTGCTAATAAATATGTTATCCTGGAAATATAAATTTAAGCGTGGTGAGTTCTGCTGCTGATTCAAATAATTTATATTAAAAGTATCTTCCACAAGTATCATACGGTTCGACAGTATTTCTGCACCAGTTTCAATGCTGTGATATTTGTTAATATTGAAAATATTATCAAATTTAAGTGAGCTCTCATTCAGCCTGTTATCTGTTTGCTTGTCTTCTTTATACTTAATATTGGAAATATTAGCCGGAATTATCTTCAAATTATCAGAAAACTGCGATCTAATGGAAGAATAACTGAGTGTAAAATTAGTACGCGACTTAGCACTCCATTGTTTTCCATAAAAAGCAGAGGCTCCACTTTGGGTATTATTTTCCGATGATTCTTTTATAAAATTAACTTTTGTAAAAACCTCATCAATATTATAGGAAAACTTATCTACACCACCATAAAAACTAACATAAAACAGATCGTCATTTTTTCCAAAGCGGGTTGAATATTTTAGGTTCATATCCCGAAAACGATAATCAGGGACAACCGTAACATCGTTATTGGAATTATTGTCGGTATTTCTCCTTAAAAGGGAAGAAAAATCGTTCTGATCATAAAGTTCGTAATAAGTATTTCTAAACGCAAAAAGCAAAGATGATTTCTTCCTGATGGGAATTTCAACTATTGCATTCAAAGTCATATTATTGGCAGTAAATTCAAATCGGGTTTTATCGATACTTCCCATTTTGCCGTTTACCTTCACTATACCTCCTACTCTATCGCCCATGCTTGCATCATAGCCTCCTTTATAAATTTCTATATCCTTAGCCATCAATGGGTTGAAAGAACTAATATTATCATTAAAATTTTTTAGCCCGTAAATGGTAAAACCATCGAAAACAACTTTACTCTGACCTTCGTAGCTTCCCCAGATAATAAGACCGTTTGTTTGTTCTCCCGAAGCCAGAATTCCTGCCTGCAGGCGAAGCAGATTAAAGACAGCATTGTCGCCATATCCCGGAAGAAAATTAGCTACTCTTTGGTTAAGTTTTACCATACCGGCTTTCATACCGTATTGTCCCGAATTATCAACCATTTGGTTTTTTATTTCAACCTCCGAAAGCCCTATGGTCGCAGGACTCAAATTAATTCTCACATTTTTGGAAGAAAACAGAACCGTATCTTTAATATAATATCCCAAATAAGAAACTCTCAGATTGAAGACACTATCTTTATTAGAGGTGAAAGAAAAATTTCCCATCAAATCGGAAACCGTTCCATTGTCGTTAATAACTATATTTGAGTAAGACAAAGGTTCCCCGCTTCCCTTTTCGACTATTCTCCCGGAAATGGTCCATTGTTTCTTTTCGGAAACTCGAATTTTCTTGAAAACTATTATTACTCCTCCACTTACTTCCATTTCCAGAGGTAAATTGCTAATCAGGTACTTTACGGCTTGCTCGCTATTATTGAAGCTTTTGTCGGCACTTACTTTGTATTTCGACAAAGTCATATCATCAAAAGAAATCGCAGCATTATATTCCTCTATAAGTTGTGTAAGCACCTTATTTAAAGGCATTTGCTCAACCGACAAACTAACTTCCTGTGCACTTAGTTTAAGCGAACAAATTATCAGAACAAATATTAAAGAATAAAAAATGCGTTTCGCCATTCAGCACTACTTAAGCCTGTAAACATTATTTTTAATTTTCCTGAATTCCAATCCAAAAGGTTTGCAAAGTAAGTTGAGGGTTTCTTCAATACTTCTGTTGGATGAAAAATTCCCGGTATAAATCAAATTTTCCGGAATATCAGCCTCTATTGTGATGTTGAATTGTCTTTCAACTTCTTTCAAAACTTCTTTTAAAGGAACGGCATTAAAATTAAACATATTATTAATCCAGCCTATATCATTCTTCTGACTGGAAAACTTGCTCATTTTAATACTTCCATCATTTTGAATTTCAGCAGAATATGAAGGAGTGAGTATAATTTCTTCATTGGTATTGGAACTAACTTTTACCTTTCCTGTAAAACAGTCAACTTTATAATTATGATTTCTTGCTAAGATATTGAAACTTGTTCCCAGGACAGCCGTGCTGCCCATATCAGACTTAACTTCAAATTTTTCTCCTTTGGTAACCTCAAAAAAGGCTTCACCTGTAAGTTTCACTTCTCGTTTCATAAACCACCAATATGGATAATACGATATTTGAGACTCAGCATTCAGTGTAATTTTAGAATTGTCGGGTAATACATAAACCATATGTTGCCCTTTGGGGGAAGTTATGTTATGGGAGTAAAATCTCATTATGATCCCCATACTTATGAGTAGAATAATTATTGCTGCTGCCCAATAAAATGCAGGATATAATTTACGGGAATTTGGTTGAGTTGCAGTATCAATTGTATTGAGAATATTACTTAAAACCTCATCCTTACTTTTATTATAAGCAGGCTCGCTCATGCGGAAGAATTTTTCTTCTTTGCCCGAATTATCGGTATTGTCTATATGTAATTTTTTATCATTCAATTGTTTATATGTTTCTTTAAAAAATCGAGTGCCAGTTTCATGCGCTTTTCAATTGCCTTCTGGCTAAGGCCAAGTGCGCTTGCTATTTCAGCATATTTTAAATTATCCATTCTATGCATCAGGAAAACAACTCTTTGCTTTTCGGGCATAGATTTCAGCAATTTATTATAGTTTGTTTTTAATTCTTCATACTGAAGGATATCCAGAGGTGATTCATCAATCTGTTCCGGTCTTTGTTTGAAATTAAAGTCTGTCTCTCTGACTTTTTTTCGGTAGGCACTAATAAAAATATCTCTGGAAATTTTGAACAATAAACCTTTAACATTATCATCATTAAATCTGGACCTCTTTTCCCAAAGTTTGATGAAAGTATCCTGTGCCACGTCAGTAGCCAGATTAACATCTCCGCAACGATAATAGATATAGTTTCTCACCGTATCGAAATTATTATTGAAAATATTTACAAACTCTTCTTTTGTCAAGGTCCGGAAAATTTACAGCAAATTTAATATTAAATAAAGACCAAAGCTTCCGGCAAAATTGCCGGAAGCCCGGGAATGAATTCTATTATTTTAGTGAAGGAAAATTGTGTAAACCACTCCATCAATAGTAACTGTAGCAATATTATCGCACTCGCCATCTCCAAAGTCAAGTAGCCTAATTGGCAACCCTTCAGGACGAATTTCAACACTTCCTGACACAAAATGACGACATCCTAATTCCTTTCTGAGAGGAATAATAACTTCACGCTCCCATGTAGAGCCATCTGATTTAATTCCGCTAGCTGTTCCGCTAATTTCATAAACATCATCCCAGCGCGTAAAAGTATCGCTTCCTTCAACCCAAACTCTTTGGTTACTGCATGTCCAACTTATTGTACCTCCGTCGTTTGCAAGATAAATTACACCTACAACTTCTATATTAAAATATGGAAAACCATCATCGTTATCCCCCATATTGGTAAGCACTTTAGTTCCTTCAATTTTATTATCGTTAACGTAATAATCTTCAAACTCATGGGTAATAACGGTTCCTTCCTGAAAATATCTTCCTGTAAAGTTTACTAATATTTTACCGCGGCGATATCTTCCGTCTTCACAAAGGCAGTTTTCTGTTCCAAAGTCAATCGTTAAAGTACGAGGGAATGCAAATGTATCCAAAGAGACTGTTGCACAATCACCAAGAAAAATCCTTTTTATTTCGGTAGATTTTAAAGTATTCGATTTTAAAGAATAAGCCTCATCAGCAATATTGCTTACATTATCAAAAATACTTTCTGCTAAAGCTTCATCGACAGATGCACTAGTATTAGCATTTATAGTGTCATTCTTCTTACAAGAAGTAAAACTAATGGCAAAAGCCATTGTTAGAATTGCAAATAAATAAAATTTCTGTTTTTTCATCTTTTTAAAATTTAAGTGTTTTGAAAGTATACCGCAGAAAAATAAGTTTACCCTACTAAGCTAATGATTTTTGTGTGTTTGTCAGATAAAGACTTAAGAGACAACTTATGTCCAGCCTATTTTCCAGCAGAAATATTGTGTCCTTAGTCTTATTCTAAAACCATTGGAAGAATAACAGTCTTTGTTCGACCTAAGATTTGATGCTTAGTATTTACTACTGATTTAATATGTCTTGTTAACTGAAAAAGCCACCCCTTTATCTTTTTTATATCATATTCAAACATAATTATCGTCCAAATACGAACAATAATACCAATATCCGAACACATTAAAACGATTTAAAAACTCTAATTACTACTACATACTTATAAATCAAATATTTGCATTTTATGGCATAATTATTAGGCTGGAATATCTACCAAAGAACATTTTTAAGTTGAAAAGAGAACTAATGAACGATAATTTTTACAAACTGTTAATATTAACAGTTTGTTTTATTTTGTTAGCCTCTAACAGCAATGCCCAGGAAAGAATTTACAACACTAGATATATCAGTAATAATCCTCCTTCAATTGATGGAATAATAGATGAAAAGGTATGGGAATTAGTTGAATGGAGTGGGGAATTTGTTCAACAACAACCATATGAAGATGCAGCACCTTCGCAACAAACTGTCTTTAAAGTTTTATATGATGATAACAACTTGTATTTTGCGGTAAGGGCATTTGATAATGAGCCGGAAAAAATTGAAAAAATTCTTACTCGAAGAGATGAGTTTACCGGAGACTGGGTTGGAGTTGCCATAGATAGTTATAATGATAATTTAACAGGTTTTGGTTTCACAGTAAATGCTGCAGGCGTAAAAAGTGACGGCATAATTACCAACGACAATGATTTTGACGAAACGTGGAATCCCGTATGGTATGTTAAAGTTAGCACTGATGATAAGGGCTGGGTAGCAGAAATAAAAATACCACTTACTCAGTTGAGATTTTCTAAAAAAGAAGAATACGTTTGGGGATTAGAAATTATGAGACAGATTTTCAGAAAAGAAGAAATTTCTCTCTGGCAAAAGGTTCCACAAAACACTCACCGTTGGGTCAGTTTATGGGGTGAACTCAGAGGTATAAAAAATATAAAACCTCTAAAAGAAGTAGAAATTCTCCCTTATGCAATGTTAAAATATGAAACTTCTGAAAAAGAAGAGGGAAATCCTTTTGCGACCGGCTCACAGTGGGGCTATAATGCTGGGCTGGATGCCAAGGTGGCAATCACTAACGACTTTACCTTAAACTTAACTGTAAACCCCGATTTTGGTCAGATAGAAGCAGATCCTTCTGAAGTAAACCTGAGTGCCTTTGAATCATATTTTCAGGAGAAAAGACCTTTCTTTATAGAGGGATCAAATATCTTCAATTATCCCATAACCGGAGGCGATGGACCGTTTAGCAGCGATAATTTATTTTATTCCAGAAGAATAGGACGCAGTCCAAGACACTCTCCAGAAATTGATGATAATGAGTATATTAAATCTCCTTCTTTTACCAGAATTTTGGGTGCAGCTAAACTTTCGGGTAAAACTCAAAATGGATTATCAATAGGAATCCTTGAGTCGCTTACGAAAGAAGAAATTGCCGAAATAGATAAAGAAGGGCAAAGGACCAAAGTACCTGTTGAGCCTATGACCAATTATTTTAACACCAGAATTCAAAAGGATTTCAAAAATGGAAATACCACTTTCGGTGGGATGGTTACGTCAACTAATAGATTTATTAATGATAGTGCTCTTGAGTTCCTTCCTGCCTCAGCATATACTGCCGGCCTGGATTTCACCAATTTCTGGGACGAAAAATCCTATTATTTGTCAGCCAAAGCAGTTATTAGTACAGTTAGTGGAACAACCGAAGCTATTACTGAACTTCAGGAGGCCCCTCAGAGATATTATCAACGTCCTGATGCATCTCACCTTCATTTTGATACTACCCTGAGAACTCTAACTGGAAGTGGTGGAACCATTGAAGGCGGTAAAATTGGGGGTGGACATTGGAGTTATGGTGGCTGGACCACATGGCGGTCGCCTGGTTTAGAACTGAATGACCAGGGTTATTTAAGAGGTGGCGACTTTGCCAATGAAGTTATATGGGTTGGCTATAGAATTTGGGAGCCATTCAGCATTTTTAGAAGCATGAACTTTAATGCTGCTGCGTGGCTGGGCACTGATTTTGGAGGCAATATTCTATATCAGGGTCTAAATCTTAATTTTAATACACAATTTAAAAACTACTGGAGGTTTGGAACCGGAATTAGTTATGATGGAAATGAGTTTAATAGAAGTGAATTAAGAGGAGGACCAGCCTTAATATACCCGGGATATGTAAATCAATGGATAAATATTGGCTCTGACAATCGTAAGAAGGTTAGTTTCAGTATTTTTATGTCGAGGAGAAGAAACGATAATAATTTTGCCAATTCAATAAACCTAGGCCTAGAAATTGAATATCGCCCACTGGACTTTTTACAAATTTCTCTTTCACCAAACTACTATCTTGAAAATACTTCTGCCATTTATATCGAAAATATCGATCTTGACAACGGTCAAAGTAGATATTTAATATCCGGCATTAAGCAAGAATTTACCAGTATGGACCTCCGTATTAACTTTTCTATTACACCAGATTTGTCAATTCAGTTTTGGGGACAACCCTTTTTATTTTCAGGAGATTATTCTGATTTCAAAAAAGTAATAGATGCCGGTAATAATGATATAATGAAACAATATTATCAGTTTTCATTAAATGAAATAAGTTACGACAGCGATTTCGACATTTATCATGTTGATGAGAATGAAAATGGCCAAACTAACTATTCATTTGAGAACCCTGACTTTAGTTTTTATGAATTTCGAAGTAACCTTGTACTACGATGGGAGTATATTCCCGGGTCAACGGCATATTTGGTTTGGTCGCAAGGACGAACGGGAGACCATCCTGATGGAAGATTTAGTCTCAACAAAAATATAGAAAGATTATCCATGCTGAAGGCTTCAAATACATTCCTAATTAAATTCTCCTATAGACTCAGTTTTTAGTTAAAAATATGATATAATATATATATATTTTCTAATTTGCAGCAATTTAATAGTTTAATGTCAAAGAATCGCAACTTACTAATATTATGCATTTTATGCTTGTCAGCATTAATCACTGAGGCTCAGGTTAGAGTGTATAATACCGAAAAAACAGAAGGTGAAACGCCGGTAATTGATGGCTTGATAACTGAAGATATCTGGAACATCGTTGAATGGTCGGGCGATTTCACCCAAAAAGAACCCTTTGAAAATCAAAAACCATCGCAGCAAACTGCCTTTAAAATTATTTACGACGACAATAATTTATATGTTGCAATAAGGGCGTTTGATACAGAACCCGAGAAAATTGAACGTCGCTTAAGCAGAAGAGGAAACTCAGACGGCGACTGGGTTGCCATTGCTTTTAGCAGTTATAATGATAAACGAACTGGCTTTAGTTTTGGTGTAAATGCGGCAGGAGTAAAAGCCGATGGGATTGTTACCAACGATGTTGACTGGGATGATACCTGGAAACCAGTTTATGAAGTAAAAACTACCGTTGACGGAGAAGGATGGGTTGCCGAAATGAAAATTCCCTTAAATCAGTTACGATTTTCTGCCAAAGCAAAAAAGGTTTGGGGCTTGGAAGTTATGCGAACTTTATTTCGTGAACAAGAGTTTTCAGTATGGCAGATGGTGCCTCAGGAAGCTTCAGGATGGGTAAGCTTGTGGGGAGAACTTCATGGTATTGAAAATATAAAACCAAAAAAAGAAATTGCTCTTACTCCTTATATAATGGGAGGACTGGAAAAAAGCGTAAAAGAGGAAGGCAATCCCTATGAAACGGGTACAAAATGGATAAATAATGCCGGATTAGATGGAAAAATTGCTGTTAGCAATAACCTTACTCTAAACTTTACAATAAATCCGGATTTTGGTCAGGTTGAAGCCGACCCTTCGGAAGTTAATTTATCGGCCTTCGAAAGTTATTTTAGAGAGCAACGACCATTTTTTACCGAAGGTTCTAATATTTATAATTTCCCTCTGGTGGCAGGTGATGTTTTTAGTACCGAAAGACTTTTCTATTCAAGACGTATCGGACGCAGGCCACAATACGAAGCGGATATTGCTGATGATGAATATATTAATACACCCGACCACACAAGAATATTGGGTGCCTTTAAACTTTCGGGCAAAACTGAAAGCGGCTGGTCCATAGGAATTATGGAAAGTGTTACAAACAATGAATATGCCTTGATCGACAGTAGTGGTTTAGAACGCAAACAAATAGTTGAACCTCTGACTAATTATTTTAACACGCGTTTACAAAAGGATTTCAATGAGGGAAAAACAATAGTTGGCGGAATGATTACAGCCACCAACAGATCTGTTAAAGACAGTGCCTTGTTTTTTTTACCCAACTCTGCATATACAGGTGGTCTTGATTTTAATCATTATTGGAAAGACAGGACATATAATTTTCAGGCAAACCTGATGGGAAGTTTTATTGAAGGTGATAGTTTGGCGATAATAGAAAGGCAAATGGCACCGCAAAGATATTACCAACGCCCTGACTTAACATATCGCAGTGTTGACAGTAGTTTGCAGCAACTTTCGGGTATGGGAAGCTCATTCCGTTTTGCAAAAATCGGAAAAGGCCACTGGAGATATGGCATACGCAGTTCATTTAAATCGCCGGGCATGTCGGTAAGTGATATGGGATTTATGCACCGAGCAGATTATTTTGATGAATCGATTTGGATTAACTACATATTATGGGAACCGTTTTCTGTTTTCCGAAATATGCATATAAACTTCTCTCATTGGGCAGGATGGGATTTTGGCGGAAGATATATCTATTCCGGCGCACAACTTTCAACAAATTTCCAACTTAAAAACTATTGGTTTTTCCACGTAAACTATAATTATCAGTTTTTTGATATCGACAGACATCAGTTAAGAGGCGGACCTGCTTTGTATACGCCATCAATGCTCCGAATGAGTTACTCATTTAGTACTGATTCACGTAAAAAGTTTGTTTTCAGCGCATTTTATTTTAATGGTTTTGGTAAAAATAAATGGCGTGTAGCCGAAGATGTTGGATTTGAAATATCATACCGCCCTTTACCAAGTTTAGAACTATCAATCGACCCCGTTTATGTTTACGATAGAGAGGGATATATTTATATCGACACAAAAACTTTTGATAATGAGAACGTTTATGTGGTTTCTAATTTAAAACGTAAAACTCTTCAATTTAATTTTAGAATTAATTATTCCATAACACCAGACTTATCTATACAATATTGGGGGCAACCTTTCTTTTTCTCAGGCGACTATCACAACTTTAAAAAAGTTACTGATGCAGGAAATAAAGATTTTGATTCTCAGTTTCATGTTTTTACGGATAATGAAATATCCTATAATGCAGAAGATAACCTCTATAATATTGATGAAAACAAGGATGGTATAACTGATTACAGTTTTGATAATCCTGATTTCAGTTTTTATGAATTCAGAAGTAATTTTGTTGTAAGATGGGAGTACGTTCCCGGCTCCACAGCATACTTCGTATGGTCGCAGGGTCGAAATGGCGACACAGAAAAAGGAAGTTTTTACCTTAGCGACAGAATAAAAAACCTGGCTGATGCGAAAGCCAGCAATGTTTTTCTGCTGAAATTGTCATATCGGTTAAGCCTTTAATATCAGAATGTTACAAAATTCAATCAGCGTTGGGATAATCTGTATAACCTTTAGCGCCTGTGGAGTAATAAGTTGAAGAATCGGCCTCGGCGAGTGGTAAATTATTTTTAAATCTATTAACCAAATCGGGATTTGCAATAAAAGGAACTCCAAAAGCAACCAAATCGGCATCACCATCTTCAACAACCTTGTTTGCAGTTTCAAAGGTAAATCCTCTGTTTATCATAAGATTTCCTTTATAAATAGGTCTGTAGCGTTTTGCTATATTTTTTTCTGCATATTCTGCAGATGCTGCTCTTCTTCCCGGCTCCGAAAGATGTAAGTATGCAAGATTGTAATCGTTCAACTTATCTATAAGATAATCGAAAGTTGGTATTGTATCCTTTGTAATCACCATATCGTGTACATCGTGATAAGAAGGATTTAAGCGCACACCTATTCTGCTTTCAGGCATAACCTCTTTCATCTCATCTATAATTTCCAAAAGAAAACGGCTTCTGTTTTCGTAACTTCCACCATATTCATCTTCTCTTACATTTGAACATGGAGCAATAAACTGATGAATAAGATAACCATTTGAAGCATGGATTTCAACTCCGTCGAAGCCGGCTTTCATTGCATTTGCTGCCGCCCATTTAAACTCCATAATAACCATTTTCACCTCATCGATAGTCATTTCATGCGGAGTAGGAGCCTTTTTTTGTCCTTCTTCAGTACGAGCCATATAGTCAATCTCCAGGGCAGAAGGTGCCCAGGGCAGGTTCCCATTTAGAAAATCCGGATGCGACAATCGTCCCACATGCCATAACTGAAGGAATATTTTTCCTCCCTCTTTGTGAACAGCATTGGCAACCTGTTGCCATGCAAAAGTTTGAACTCTTGTGTAAATACCCGGCGTATTCGGATAACCAACACCCATAGTTGAAATCTGCGAGCCTTCACTGATTATTAAGCCGGCACTTGCCCGCTGTCGGTAATACTCGGCTGTTAATGGTGTTGGAATATGCGCAGGATTGTCGGAACGGCCTCTTGTAAGAGGTGCCATAACAACACGATTATTTAATACCAAATCCTGTAAAGAATATGGCTCTAATAGTTTATTTGGCATCAATACAAATTTCTAAATATGAATAACTTCACCATAAGCTGCGGCAACTGCTTCCATAACAGCTTCCGACATTGTTGGGTGAGGGTGAACAGTTTTAATAATTTCGTGGCCTGTGGTTTCCAACTTTCTGGCTGCAACTACTTCGGCAATCATTTCGGTAACATTATCACCTATCATCTGACAGCCTAGCCACTCACCGTATTTAGCATCGAAAACAACTTTTACAAAACCATCTTTTTTACCACCGGCACTGGCTTTTCCAGAAGCAGTAAATGGGAATTTTCCAACTTTAACCTCATATCCAGCTTCTTTTGCCTGAACTTCTGTCATACCAACAGAAGCAACTTCCGGAGAAGTATAGGTACAAGCAGGAATATTTCCATAGTCGATTGGCTCCACATCAAGACCGCTGATTTTCTCAACACAGGTAATTCCTTCATGTGATGCCGTATGTGCTAAAGCAGGTCCGTGAACAATATCACCTATGGCATAAACTCCATCAACATTGGTACGGTAAAAATCATCAATTATTACTTTACCATTTTCGGTTTTTACACCAACTTCCTCTAATCCAATACCTTCAAGATTGGTTTCAATTCCAACTGCTGAAAGAACTATATCTGCTTCAACAACTTCATTACCTTTCTTGGTTTTTATGTTAACCTTACATTTCTTACCTTTGGTATCAACGCTTTCAACTGCTGAACCAACCATAATTTTCATCTTTTCCTTTTTGAAAGAGCGGGCTAAAGTTTTGCCAACTTCCTCGTCTTCCAAAGGAACTATTGTTGGTAAGAATTCTACCAGAGTAACATCAACTCCAAGGCTGTTATAGAAATACGCGAATTCCGATCCTATGGCTCCGGAACCAACAACTACCATACTTTCAGGAATTTTATCCAAAGTCATTGCCTGACGATATCCAATAATTTTTTTACCATCCTGTGGCATATTTGGTAACTGCTTGGATTTTGCTCCTGTGGCAAGAATAATATGATCGGCTTCGTAGGTAGTTGATTTACCTTTATCATCAGTAACTTCAACTTTTTTGCCTTTGGCAAGTTTTCCGAAACCATTAATGAGTTCAATTTTGTTTTTCTTAAATAAAAACTGAACCCCTTTACTCATTCCATCAGCAACAAGACGGCTGCGTTTTACCATATCGGTTAAATCAGGTGTAACATCACCGGCAATTTTTACTCCGTAATCGGCTGCATGTTTTGCATAGTTATAAACCTGTGCACTTTTTAATAAAGCTTTGGTTGGAATACAACCCCAATTTAAGCATATACCACCTATTTCGGCTTTCTCCACAACTGCAACTTTCTTTCCTAATTGTGATGCTCTTATGGCAGCAACATAACCTCCCGGGCCTGAACCAATTACTATTATATCGTATTTCATACTCTGTAATTTTAATAGTTGTTTTCCCGAAAAATCGGGATAATGAAACTTAAGGCTGCAAAAATAATCATTCTATTTAAGTTAGCACATGATTTTCTTTGCTAATTTTGATTGATTAAAAATAAGATTAGCTAATGTTAACAGAGAACAAGAAATCGATAGTTGAAGAAACTGAAAAATTTGTAAAAAAAGTGCTTTATAAAGCAGAAGGAGGACATGATTGGTGGCATATCCACAGGGTAAGGAATTTATCTTTGAAAATCGCCAAAGAAGAAGTGGCTGATGAGTTTGTGGTTGAATTGGCAGCGCTTCTGCATGATATTGCAGATCCAAAATTTCATGAAGGAGATGAAGAAATAGGACCGGAAATGGCTTCAACTTTTCTGAAATCTGTTAATGTGGAAAAACACATCATTGAACATATTGAAAATATCATCAGAAATATATCGTTTAAAAACTCTTTTGAAGGTTTAAGTTTCAATTCCAAAGAACTGGAGGTTGTACAGGATGCTGATCGCCTCGACGCAATTGGTGCCATTGGTATTGCACGAACTTTTAACTATGGCGGACATATAGGAACAGAGATATATAATCCTGAAATAAAGCCTGTTAACTTTAAGAGCAAAGAAGAATATAAAAAAACCAAGGCCCCTACCATTAATCATTTTTATGAAAAACTTCTTTTGTTAAAAGATAAAATGAATACTAAAACAGCACTTAAAATGGCAGAAGAGAGACATGAATTTATGCTTCAGTTTCTTGACAGATTTTATGAAGAGTGGGGTAATTAAGCTGTTAACTTACTAACTAAAAAGCATTAATTTTGTCTTCTCAATGAGGAAAATATTAAGAAATATAATTTTTGTGATTTTGATGTTCCAACTACATCAAGGCATCTCCCAAACTTCGCTTTCAAGCAAAAACAAAAAGGCTGTAAAATATTTCAAACAAGCTGAAAGTTTTATAAGGCAACGAAATTATTCTGAGGCAGAAATTATTTTAAAAAAGGCTCTCAAAAAAGATGAAAGTTTTAAGGAATGTATTTTGCTTCTTGGCGATGTTTACAGAGATCAATATAAATTTGATGAAGCCATAGGCATTTATGAGAAATTACTATCACAAGATTCAAGCTTTTTTCCCGCTGTATACTATTTTCTAGGCGATTTATATCTGGAAAAAGAAGAATTCAATAAATCGATTAATGCTTACAAATACTATTTAAAACTAGAAGGCAATAATCCTGAAAGGGCTATGCTGGCTGAGTTTGGTTATGAAAAAGCAGTGTTTGCCAAAAATGCAATTAATAATCCTGTTGATGTAAATATCCTAAGGCTTGGTTCAAATTTTAACTCAAATAACGAAGAGTATATAAACTTTGTAAATGATGATGAAAATTATCTGGTTTTCACCAGAAAGGATTATGGCGATTTAGGCTTAGCCAGCAGTTATTTTCGTGAATATTTTATGGAAAGCAATAAAATTGATGGCAAATGGCAAACCCCAAAAGAATTAAAAATCCCTAATAGTCAGGGCAATACAGGAGGCATGTCGCTATCTTTTGATGGAAAAGATATGTATTTTACCGGCTGTAACTGGCCTGAAGGAATGGGAAGTTGTGATATTTATTTGAGCAGAAAGCAGTCGGGCAAATGGAGTGAGGCTACTCCAGTTTCTTCATCAATAAACTCAGTTTCATGGGATTCACAGGCATCAATTTCTGCCGATGGCAACACCATTTATTTTGCTTCCAGAAGAAAGGGTGGAAAGGGAGGTTCCGACATTTGGAAAAGCGAATTACTAGATAACGGTAAATGGAGTCCGGCAATCAATCTTGGCGACAGCATAAATACCGCGGGAAATGAAATGTCGCCATATATCCATCCCGACGGAAGAACTCTTTACTATTCTTCTGATGGAACCATAGGTATGGGAGGCTACGATTTATTAATTTCCCGAAAAGACTTCACCAATAGGTGGGAAAAAGGAAAAAATTTGGGTTACCCCATAAATACAAAATACGATGAAATAAGTATTTTCCCTTCTTTAAAGGGTAATAAAGCATGGATTTCTTCCAATAGAAATGCTGATTCAACACGTTACGACATTTATTCATTGAGATTGAGTATAGACATTATGCCCGAAAAGGTTGTTGTTTTCAAAGGCAAAGTTATAGATAAAAAAAGTAAAAAACCATTACAATCTACTATAGAAATTACTGATTTAAAAACAGTTAAACTTTTTAGCAAAAGTGAGTCTGACAACGGAGACGGTAGTTTTATGTCGGTACTTTTCCCACACAGAGCATATGCTTTTAATATTTCCAAGGATGGATATTTCTTTTATTCCTCAACTTTATACGAAATTGAACAAGATTTAGAGAAAGAAAATATTTTTGAATTGGTGAAGATAGAAAAGGGACTCAGCGTAGATTTAAACAATATTTATTTTGACACGGATAAATGGAAATTAATGGATGAGTCTTTCCCCGAACTAAACAAATTAATAAACTTACTAAAAAGTAAGCCCGAAATAAGTATAATTATAGAAGGACATACTGATAATGTTGGAAATGACGATTATAATCTGGAGTTATCACATAAAAGAGCAAAATCAGTTGAAGACTTTCTAATAAAAAATGGTATTTCCGCAAACCGATTATCTCATATTGGGAGAGGTTCAAAATATCCGGTGTCAGATAATTCTTCAGAAAAAGGAAGATCATTAAACAGGAGGACAACAATAATTGTTAAATAAATAACAAATTTTCTTAAGCCAAAACATTTCCATACGTTATTGATGCTTCCAGGTATGAAATAAATAGAAAAATAAAATTGATTTTTGTAATTATTCGCAAAAATAAAAACACTTGCGCGCCACTATATAAAACTGATTTACAAACACTTCACCCTCTTATAACAAAATTATTTTCAATAATTCAAGAAAAAAAGCAAACTTCTCAAAAACTTAGTTTTTACTGTTCTTTAAATCGGTTTTAAATTAGGCAATAGAGTCTAAAAACTCAATTATATTCTGTAATTTCGTGCCAATAAATTTTGAATTAAACTTTCTAGATATTATGGCAAAAGTCAGAGGAGCAATAGTAGTTAACGAGGAAGGTTGCAAAGGTTGCGGAGTATGTGTCCCTGCTTGTCCAACTGACGTTATCGAACTTGCATCAGAAGTTAATGGAAAGGGTTACCATTATGCATATATGGCTAGCCCTGAGGCATGTACCGGATGTACTAACTGTGCAGTTGTATGCCCTGATGGCGTAATCACGGTTTATCGTGTAAAAAAAACTGCTTAAAAAAATAACAATATGGGTGAATTAAAATTAATGAAGGGAAACGAGGCCTTGGCGGAAGCGGCTATCAGGGCAGGCGCCGACGGTTACTTCGGGTATCCCATCACGCCTCAGAGTGAGGTTATAGAATATTTAATGGCTGAAAAACCATACGAAAGAACAGGGATGGTTGTTTTACAAGCCGAGAGTGAAGTCGCATCAATAAACATGTTATATGGCGGCGGCGGAACAGGAAAGAAGGTTATGACTTCCTCTTCCAGCCCTGGTATAAGTTTAATGCAGGAAGGTATTTCTTATCTTGCAGGAGCAGAAATCCCATGTGTAATAGCAAATGTTGTTCGCGGAGGCCCGGGCCTTGGTGATATTCAGCCTGCGCAATCAGACTATTTCCAGTCGGTTAAGGGTGGAGGACACGGTGATTACCGTTTACCTACACTAGCACCTTCTTCGGTTCAGGAAATGTCGGACTTTGTTCCTGTTGCTTTCGATTTGGCTTTTAAATACAGAACTCCTGTTTTAATTGTTTCCGACGGATTAATAGGACAGATGATGGAAAAGGTTGAATTATTTGACCCTATCCCACGTATGTCAGATGAGGAAATTATAGAAAAATATCCCTGGGCAACCAATGGCAGGCCAAAAGGCGGTGAGAGAAGGTTTATAACTTCCTTGGATTTGGATCCTTATAAGTTGGAAAAACATAATTATAAACTACAGGATAAATATGCAGAAATCACAAAAAATGAAGTTCGTTACGAACTAATTGATACTGAAGATGCTGATTATTTATTTGTGGCTTATGGATCCAGTGCACGTATTTGTCAAAAATCTGTTAAACTAGCTCGTGAAAAAGGTATTAAAGTGGGTTTATTGAGAGTTATTAGCCTTTGGCCCTTCGTATCTGATGTAATCAAAGATTTTACAGCAAAAGGTATTAAAGGATTCCTTTCTGTTGAAATGAGCATGGGACAAATGGTTGAAGATATTCAACTTGCTGTACAAGGAAAAACTAAAGTAGAACATTTTGGGCGCGTAGGTGGAGTAATTCACTCACCTGAAGAAGTAGTAGAAGCCCTGGAACAAAAAATAATAGGAGGATAAACCATGGCAGAACTTTCAGTACAAGAAATAATTAAGCCGGAAAACCTGGTTTATGAGAAAACCAAGTTAATGACTGACAAAACACTCAGTTATTGTCCGGGATGCGGTCATGGAACTGCACACAGGTTAACCATGGAGGTTATTGAAGAATTAGGTAAAGAAGGTGATACTATAGGAATTGCTCCTGTTGGTTGTTCGGTACTTGCCTACGAATTTATGAATATTGACATGCAGGAAGCCGCTCACGGTAGAGCACCCGCTTTGGCCACAGCAATAAAACGCTTATGGCCCGGTAAACTTGTGTTTACCTATCAGGGTGATGGCGACCTGGCAGCAATTGGTACAGCAGAAACCATACATGCTTGTAACAGAGGTGAAAACATTGTTATGATATTCATTAATAATGGTATTTATGGTATGACAGGCGGCCAGATGGCTCCTACAACCATGATAGGAATGAAAACCTCTACTTCTCCTTATGGAAGAGATGCCGCATTGAATGGTCATCCTTTAAAAATCACCGAATTGGTAGCACAACTACCTGGTACAACTTATGTTACACGTCAGGCAGTTCACACACCTGCTGCTGTTCGTAAAGCAAAAAGGGCAGTAAAGAAAGCATTTGAAAATCAAATTAATGGAGTTCCGGGAACAACATTTATTGAAATAGTTTCAAACTGTAATTCAGGTTGGAAAATGACTCCTAATGATGCCAACGACTGGATGGTAGAAAATATGTTTCCTTTCTATCCACTTGGCGACATCAAAGTTGATGGTAAATTAATTGAAAAGTAAGTAATATTTTAAAAATTGGAAAAATGACTGAAGAAATTATTATAGCCGGATTTGGCGGACAAGGCGTGCTTTCGATGGGTAAAATACTTGCTTACTCAGGAATTATGCAAGACCAGGAAGTTAGCTGGATGCCATCGTACGGACCAGAAATGAGAGGTGGTACTGCAAACGTAACCGTAATCGTAAGCGATGAGAGAATTAGTTCTCCAACTCTTACATTTTACGATACTGCTATCATCCTCAACCAGCAATCGATGGATAAATTTGAAGAAACTGTTAAACCGGGTGGAGTTTTGCTCTACGATCCTAACGGAATTTCAAAACATCCTTCACGTAAAGATATCACTATCTATAAAATTGAAGGCGCCAAACTTGCTGCAGAAATGGGCAATACCAAAATATTTAATATGGTTGTTCTTGGCGGTTACCTTAAGGTTAAGCCGATAGTAAAACTTGAAAATGTTATCAAGGGACTTAAAAAATCACTTCCCGAAAGGTATCATAAACTCATTCCTTTGAATGAAGATGCCATTACCATGGGAATGAAAAATGTTATTAAAGCATAATAAGTTCTTATTTCTATAAAATAAAAAAAGGCATGATCGCAGGATCATGCCTTTTTTATTTGTCTTCTAGAAACTACTCAAACAAACTCTCACCATAACTTTCAGCCCAATCGACAATCTTTTGTCTCTGTGCTTTAGTAAGTTTGGCTTCCGGATGCATAAGTGGATAAATTTGAAGTGGCATTCCCCCATTGGAAACCTCATCTATTAAATCATCCAATAATTTGGCCTTATCCATTTTATCCAAACTCTCCCACTCACTAAAATTCAACTCGCTTTTTCCATTGCGAACGTCTCTGGCCACAAGCCACGAAACAGGTGCCACATAAGAATACCACGGATAAACTGATTGATTTGAATGACAGTCGTAACAAGATGTTTGTAATATGGTAACAACACTATCAGGTAAATTATTATTTACAATCAAATCATTAGGATTATTATCCTTTGATTCTGGTCGCCCGGTGGGGATGAATTGAATTAATACAACAACCCCAATTAGTAATAGCCAAATTGCTTTTTTCATAGTTATTATTTTCCGGCCAAATTTGCTGCAGCATCAGTTGCCCAATTTTTTAGTACTTCCTTGTCATCATCAGATAATGCACGCTCAGGATATTTTGCCAAAAACTTTTTTGGAGGCATTTCTCCCTCATTTATAACATCAGCAATATCGGTAAGTTTACCAATTGCCTTATAGGTTTTAATACTATTAAGCTTATCAAAATTTAATTTATCTCTTGATTTTTGGTTTTTTGAGTCAGAGTTATGACAACCATAACAGGAGTTATCAAGAATTGTTTGAACATTCTCAGGAATTTCGATAGTTTTATCGTTTGAATCATTGGCTATAACTTTTCCTCCAGAAGTAGTAAAGTTAAAGAAAAGCAGAGTACCTACTGCCATTAAAAGTGTAAAAAATAGTTTTCTCATATTCGAAAGAAATTTAATTTAATAATTTGATTTATTGTCTAATATACGTAATTTTGAAACAAAAATAAATTAATTATTTAAATCCATTCCACTTAATGAAATTTTTAGGAAACCTTAACAGATTTAACCCGAATTATTTGATTTTGATATTTTTATTAATGCTGTTTAATTCTTCCACATCAATTTCCCAAACAAAGACTAAAATCGATTCTTCGCAGTTTTTTCTTGAAATTGGAAGCAATATTGCATTCCCTCTTGGAGATCTCTCCTCCAAGGATTTAAGTTCAAAAAAATCAGGGTACGGAAATACAGGTTTAAGTTTGAATGCTTTTTACGGTTGTCATGGAAAGAAAAATATTGGCATGAAAATAGGCCTGGGGATTAACATATTTGGCTACGATAAGTCGAGTGACACAATATTTGATTATGTTAATATTCCAACGGGTTATATTCATGAGGTGGACTATGGGAGATGGTGGTTTACAAACTTTTATATTGGACCAAACTATCAAATTAAAACAGAAGATCTGGTATTTGACTTTACTTTATTAACTGGTATTTCTTTTTCGCGTCGACCTTCTATAGAACATAGGTTTTACAAGACTCAAAATGAATCCTCTCCTGCAACTTACAAAGTTTTTGAAGGAGAAGGGACATCCTTAATTTTCAAACCAGAAATTGCAGTTTACTACTCTGTAGGGAAAAATACGAATATGAAAATTTCTGCTTCTTATACTTATAGTAACCCAACAATAAGATATCAGGAACGGTTTTTTAATTATTATTGGACCAGCAATAAAACAGATAAAGAAATAAATATGAAATTATCCTGGGTGGAATTTGGAATAGCACTTATGTTTAATAAATAAGAGATAATCTCAATAAGAAATTTATTTTTGCCTCAGATTATTCCACAACGAGATTTTAAACAAAAAGTGAATGGAACTAAAACAACTCCTGGAAGAGAAAGTAAAACAATATAACAGACCTGAGTTTATTGCATACGATCCCATTAGTATCCCTCATAAGTTCAGTAAAAAAACTGACATCGAAATAGCCGCTTATTTAACTTCAATTATCAGTTGGGGAAGAAGGCCGGCAATTTTAAAAAGTGCCAATAAACTTATGAACATCATGGGTTTAGAGCCATATAACTTCATCATGAATGCCGGCAAAAAGGAGCTAATTCAATTGGAAAAATTTGTTTATCGTACTTTCAATTACGACGACTGCCTATTCGCCATTGAAGGTTTAAAGGGATTATATTCAAATTTCGAAAGTATGGAAGACTGCGCACTCAAGTACTTTAAAAAAGGCGAAAGAATATTCGATGTAATTGGAGGAATAAGAAGTGAAATACTTAAAACTCATCATTTAAAGCGAAGCGAAAAACATTTTGCAAATCCATTGAGTGGTTCAGCAGCAAAGCGCACAAATATGTTCTTAAGATGGATGGTAAGGCATGATAATAATGGTGTTGATTTCGGACTTTGGAAATCTATTCCTCCTTCGGCTTTAATGATCCCACTTGATGTTCATTCAGGTAACACCGCACGCGACCTGGGCCTTTTAGTCAGGAAGCAAAACGACTGGAAATCAGTTGAAGAACTTACTGTCCAACTAAGAAAATTCGACCCTAAGGATCCTGTTAAATATGATTTTGCTTTATTTGGAATTGGCGTTTTCGATAACAAACTCATTTAGTGCTTAAATTAATAATCATTCCTGATATACTAAGGATATATTATAATATTGCCTATTTTAGATTTTTTATTTCGCCATGACAAAAAAAACACTGAAGCAAAATATTTATGAAATAATTTTTGAGGCTGACACACCCGTCGGCAAAGTGTTTGATATTACACTGCTGATAGCAATTATTCTAAGCGTGGTTATAGTAATGCTGGATAGTGTAAATGAAATGGCGATTAAATATGGGAGTTTCTTCAGCATTATTGAATGGATACTGACCATTCTGTTTACCATAGAATATCTACTCCGTATTTATAGTGTAAAAAAACCTTCAAAATACATCTTCAGTTTTTACGGTATAATCGACTTGCTATCAATACTCCCAACCTATATTGGTTTGTTTTTAGTCGGTGGCCATTACCTTATGATAATCAGGATATTAAGATTACTAAGAGTTTTTAGAGTATTGAAACTGGCACGTTATGTAACAGCCGCAAGAAGCCTCGGAACTGCTCTTAATAACTCAAGGGCAAAAATTATAGTTTTTCTGGAAGTTGTAATAAGTATTGTGATTATCATTGGATCGGTAATGTATTTAATTGAAGGACCGGAAAATGGTTTTACAAGTATTCCTGTTGCCATCTATTGGTCGATAGTAACAATTACTACTGTTGGTTATGGTGATATTGCTCCTCAAACGGTATTGGGTCAGTCGTTGGCATCGGTATTAATGATTATTGGTTATGCTATTATTGCTGTTCCCACAGGAATTATTTCCAGTGAAATGATTATCGGATCAAATAAGAAAGGTAAAACAGCCCAGGTATGCCAAAACTGTATGTTTGAGGATCATGATATTGATGCAAAATATTGTAAAAAGTGTGGCGAAAAACTATAATTCAATATTTGTTAATTATTTAACAATAATTAAATTAAAGGCCATTCCAATCCAAGTTTTTCGTAATTTTGATGTTCCGTATATTTAAACATTAATAAGACAAAAAATGGCCACTACTGTATATAATCCCTTTGCCAGTGCACAAAAGCAATTTGACAAAACTGCTGAGATGCTTGATTTGGACAAAGCCACCAGCGATTTATTAAGGTATCCTATGAAGGAGTTTCACTTTCAGTTTCCAATACAAATGGATGATGGCAGTGTAAAAGTTTTTAAAGCCTATCGCATACAACATAATGATGCAAGGGGTCCGGCAAAGGGAGGAATAAGATTTCATCCTCAGGAGACTGCCGACACCATCAGAGCACTGGCCATGTGGATGACCTGGAAAACTGCTGTTGCTGACATACCTTTGGGGGGTGCTAAAGGAGGTGTTATTTGCGACCCTCACGATTTGAGCGCTTTTGAACAAGAGAGAATTTGCCGCGCTTATGTAAGGCATCTTTCGGCTAACTTAGGTCCGAATATGGACATTCCTTCTCCCGAAATTATGACCAATGCTCAACATATGCTCTGGATGCTCGACGAATACGAAACCATTAAGGGTGAGCGACTTCCGGGGACTTTAACCGGCAAACCAGTGGGAATGGGAGGCTCTCTGGGAAGAAAAGAGGCAACAGGATATGGAGTTATTATAAATGTTAGAGAAGCCCTCAAAGAGTTAGGCCTCGAAATTGATAAAACCACGGCAAGCATACAGGGATTCGGTAATGTGGCACAATATGCTATTGAGTTATACCAACAAATGGGAGGCAAAGTAATTTGCGTTTCTGCCTGGGATCAAAAGGAACAAAAAGCACTTGCCTACAGAAAAAAGGATGGGGTTATTTTGGAAGAACTTCAGTCAATAGCAGATATTTTCGGCGGAATTAATAAAGACAGAGCCATTAGTTTAGGTTATGAAATACTGGAAGGAGAAAAGTGGTTAGAACAAGATGTTGATATTTTAATACCTGCTGCACTCGACAACTCCATTACAGCTGACAATATGCACAATATCTCTAAAAACGTAAAGATGGTGGCAGAAGCAGCAAACGGCCCCACCAGTACCGAGGCTGCAGCTTATCTTGATGAAAGAGGTATTTTTACCATACCCGATTTTCTGGCTAATTCGGGAGGGGTAATTTGTAGTTACTTCGAACAGGTTCAAAGCAATATGAATTATTATTGGGAAAAAGAAGAAGTATTGAGCAAACTGGATACAAAAATCACATCAGCATATATATCTGTAAGTAATTTTGCCATGGAAAACGATCTTAATTTACGAGATGCCGCCTACGCAATAGCCGTTGACAGAGTCGCAAGAGCCTGTCACGACAGAGGTTGGGTATAAAGTATTTTTTGATAATCTTTAATTATTAATATTATGGAAAATAATAATTTAGTTGCCTTCAAGGAAAGTTCTTTTTTCAATAAAGAGAATAAAATTACCTTTATTGGGGATGGAGCCATAGGCGGTAAAGCAAGCGGACTATTAAGAGTAAAAAATATATTACAAGATTTTAGAAACGAAAATAATTTTAGTGAATTTGAAATCACTGTACCTGCTCTTTGTGTAATAAGAACCGGAATTTTCGAGCAGTTTATGAAGAGAAATAACCTCTACAAAATTGCCTTATCAAAACTTCCCGACGACAGAAAAGCCTATGCATTTCAAAAGGCAGAACTACCCTTTGAAATTCTGGGAGATTTAAGAAAATTGATTTCGGAACTCAAAACACCTATAGCCATCAGATCGTCAAGTATGCTGGAAGATGCAAAAAACGAACCATTTGCCGGCATTTACGAAACTAAGATGACCCCTAATAATCAGGCAGATGTGAGTTCACGATTTAATAAACTGGTGGAAGCTATAAAATTTGTTTATGCGTCAACATTCTTTAAGAACGCATCCGATTATATGAGGGCTACCAAGTATAAAACTGAAGATGAAAGAATGGCAATCATTATTCAGGAGGTTGCAGGAAAGAAGAGAGATAGTTTGTTTTATCCACAGGTTTCAGGGGTAATAAGGTCGTTTAATTTTTACTCTTTTGGAAATGGAAAACCAGAGCATGGTGTTGTAAATCTGGCCCTGGGACTAGGAAAAACTATCGTTGAAAACGAGCCCACCTGGTTTTTTTCTCCTGCTTTTCCAAAAACCGATCCTCCATTTTATAATCTTAGTGAGATGATGAAAAACACTCAGAATAAATTCTGGGCTGTAAATATGTCGGGGAATTATAAATACGACCCTTTAAAAGAAACTGAGTTCCTGGAATCGAAAGATTTGGAAACAGCGGAGGAGCATGGAACTCTAAAGCAGATAGCATCCACACTAGATTCATCTTCCGGCAGAGTGGTTATGGGAACAGGAAAAAAAGGGCCAAGACTTTTAAATTTTGCTCCTTTGCTCCGTTTAGGAGAAGTTCAATTAGCAGATTTATGTGAAAAACTTGGAAAAAAATGCCAGGAAGAACTAGGAAATCCCGTTGAAATTGAGTTTACACTGGAAATCGATGAACTTAATAAAAACCATAAATTCGGTTTCCTTCAGTTGCGCCCCATGAATATGTATGATGAGGAAGTAAGTGTGGAGCCTGAAGAACTTCATGCAGAAAATCTACTCTGCTCCTCCCCTAATGTTCTGGGCAATGGCGATGTAAATACCATTAACGATATTATATTCCTGAAAAAGAATAAATTAGACGCTAAAACTTCTGCTAAAATTGCAATGGAAATCGATAATTTAAACAGTAATTTTGCACAGGAAGAAAAACAATATGTGTTGATAGGCTTTGGGCGTTGGGGAACATCTGACCCATGGGCAGGAATACCTGTAACTTTCGGACAAATTTCTAATGCAAAAGTTATCATTGAAGCACCTTTGGAAGGAATGAATTCGGAACTTAGTCAGGGCTCACATTTTTTCCATAATTTGAGCGCCTTTAAAACGATTTATTTTTCAATCCCCTACTCGGGAAATTACCCTTTCGATTGGAAATGGCTGGAAGAAACAAAGCCATTTTTTGAAACTGAAAATCTGGTCCATTTGAAACTGGAAAACAATATCAGAATAAAAGTTGATGGGCATAAAGGACTCGGACTTATTGAAAAACAAAAATCATGACCATGAAAAAAGATAAGCCCGTAGAAAAGATTATTGCTGAGTTAAAGGAAAGAGCAAAAGAACTTAACTGTATTTATAGCATTCAGGAAATACTTAACAGAACTACAAATTTAAGTGACGAATCCTTCACCGAAATTGTAAATAAAATTCCTCCGGGCTTTCAATATCCTGAAATAACTCATGCTAAGATAGCGTGCAGAAAAGGCGAATTCCTTTCTAAGAATTTTAACGTTTCTCCATGGGTTTTAGAAGTTGATATAAAAGTGCAGGATGAAAAAGTTGGAACAATTAGTGTTTTCTATGAAAAAGAAATGCCAGAATCCTTCTTCGGACCTTTTTTAAAAGAGGAAATAAGGTTAATGGAAAGCATAGCAGAAAGGATTGGCTTACAACTACTTCACGAACAACTTAAAATTGTTTTCGAAACTAATCAGGGGGCCGACAGTAAATCGGAGTGGACAATAGTTTTGGATATGCTGGCACAAACCGACCCTAAACTACTGGTAAGATTATCCCGTAAAATGATAAATTATTTATGCTGGTCAGGAGTAAGCGAAGCTGATAATCTGCTTTATGAATTTAGCCCTTTGTTTAAAAGCACAGAAATTTTTTCAGGCGAAGTTAATAAGCCCTATCATAACCAGGAAGGAACTGATATAATAAAATTGTCATACGATATTTTCGAACTGGCCAGCAAAAATATAGAGCAAAAAGAAATTATTAGTCACATACAAAAATGGACAAAAGAAGACAGATCGGGCTTTTTATCTGAGGTATTGGAAAATCCGGGGTCTTCACTATCTGATATAAGTTCTGCCGTGGAAAGATATCACCATATGGCTCCGGGTATGATGGAACTCACCGAAGCAAGAAGGAAAAGTTTTTCCATAGCCCTGATAAGAAGAATATTAACCGATCAGTTTGAGTTTATAAAGATTGCAAAATCACATATTAATATAGAGGACTTTAGCACTCTGTTTCATAAAACAATCTCTCCTACTATTAGTTACGGTAAACTTGGCGGCAAAAGTGCCGGTTTATTTTTAGCAGAAAAAATTTTAAATCAGGCATCGAAATCCAAGGAAATTCTTGCCAACATAAAAACTCCTAAAACCTGGTATATTACTTCCGACGGACTGTTAAATTTTATGAGTTATAACAGTCTTGATGAGATTCTTGAGCAGAAATATAAAGATATAAAACAGGTACATCAGGAATACCCATATGTGGTTCATGTTTTTAAAAATTCGCTACAGCCACCGCACATTGTAAAAGGTCTGCTAATGGCTCTAGAAGATTTTGGCGACAAACCACTTATTGTGAGAAGTTCGAGTTTGCTTGAAGACAGAATTGGAGCAGTTTTTGCCGGAAAATACAAAAGCCTTTTTGTTGCCAATCAGGGTACAAAAGAGGAAAGACTGAAGCAATTAAGCGAGGCTATTTCAGAGGTTTATGCCTCTACTTTTAGTCCCGACCCCATTGAATATCGCTCTGCACACAATCTTTTGGATTTCCATGAGGAGATGGGTATTTTAATACAAGAGGTTGTAGGAACCAAGGTAGGTCCATATTATTTTCCTGCTTTTGCAGGACTTGCTTTCAGCAGAAATCAATATCGATGGTCGGAGAGAATTAAGGCAGAAGATGGCTTAGTAAGAATAGTTCCGGGACTCGGAACTCGAGCCGTCGACAGGCTGAAAGATGATTATCCCGTGCTACTTTCTCCGGGACAACCCAATTTGAGAGTTAATGTTAGCATAGCCGAAATATTAAAATACTCGCCTAAATTTATCGACCTTATAAATTTGGAAACCGGCGAGTTTGAAACAATCGCAATAGACTCATTACTTAAAAGATACGGCAAACAATACCCAATGTTTAGCCGGGTTATCTCGGTAATAAAACAGGATTATATTCAACCTGCACGTCCTTTGGGAACCGATTTCAATAAGGATGATTTTGTAGTTAACTTCGAAGGTTTGGTTAAAAGAACTGATTTCATGAATCAAACAAAAGAGATTTTAAATAGCCTTGAAGAAATCTACGGTCATCCGGTGGATATTGAGTTCGCTCACGATGGTAATGACTTCTATTTACTTCAATGCCGTTCACAAAGTCATAGCGATGACACTTCAATTGTAAATATTCCGGAAAATATTGTCAAAGAAAAAGTGATTTTCAGTGCCCGAAAATATATTACTAATGGTATCATTAAAAACATCTCTCATATTGTTTACGTTGACCCTGAAGAATATTCCAAACTAGAAAATCATGAGGATTTGCTGGAAGTAGGAAGAACTATTGGGCAGTTAAACCAGATTCTGGAAAAGAGAAAATTCATCCTTATGGGACCCGGAAGATGGGGATCGAGAGGCGATATTAAACTGGGTGTTAATGTTACATATTCCGAAATTAATAATACAGCAGCCTTAATTGAGATAGCCAGAAAGAAAAACAACTATGTTCCTGACCTTTCGTTTGGAACACATTTCTTTCAGGATTTGGTAGAAGCAGATATAAAGTATATTCCACTTTATCCAGACGAGAAGGATAATATATTTAATGATAACTTTTTATTGCACTCAAAGAATAAGCTTCATGAAGTTGTACCTGAAAGAAAAAATCTTGAAAACGTTGTTAAACTCATAGAAATCAAAAGTGAATTTAAACAGAGTTCGCTTTCTATTTATATGAATTCGGATTCATCAAAGGCAGTTGCTTTAATAGAATAAATAACTACTTATTCTTGGTGATGTCCGATTTAAGATGGAGATCCATTTGTGGGAATGGAATAGTAATATTATTCTCTCTAAATTTCCTGTCAATAATTCTTCGTATATCACTTTTTATCCGCTCTATGCGGAAGACATTGGTACTATAAAATAAAACCTGAAAGTCTAATGAAGAATTACCGAAATTTACCAGCCGGGCTTCAAGTTGCTCACGATCTTTAATATCTTGATGTTCAAGTGCACTTTCTTTAAGAAGTTTCAAAACCAAGTCCACATCACTGCCGTAAGCAACTCCAACATCAATTCTGAATCTTGTTTTTAATGACTGATGACTCCAGTTTATAACTTTGGAGGTAGTTATAAGTGAATTTGGAATAATCATAGTAATACTGTCCCTGTTTATTCCCTGGCTGGTTCTCAATCCTATTTGCTCAATTCGAACAACTTCTCCATCAATTTCCAGTACATCACCATATTTAATAGAACGCTCAGAGAGTAAAATTATACCCGAAATAATATCGTTAAAAGTTTGTTGTAAACCCAGTCCCACACCAACTAATAATGCTGCAGAGCCGGCTATTAATACAGTTATTTTAATTCCAATAACATCCATCACATAGGCAATGGCAACAACCCAAATAACATATTTAATTATCTGATATATAGCCATTAAACTACCATGGTCAACTGCATTATCACTAGTTTTCCTAAAGAGTAATTTCTTTATTCCCCATAGTAATACACGAGCCACAATAATTGTTAATACAAAAATTCCTGAAGTATAAACTTTGAAAGCGTATTCACCAAGTTTAAATAATTCAAAATTTAGTATCTCATTTATTTCGTTCATAGGTAATGTTTTATACTTGCATTATTATACATTTAATTTAAAATTAATTTTTAGGATTGGTTTTATCTATATATTTAATTCCAAATTTCCCGGCAAGCATTTCAGCATTCTTCAGGGCAACATCCTTTTTTTTATATAATCCTGCATCTGTTTGAGAATCATCTTTTCCTATTATACTTACTCTATAATCACTAGAAGGATTATTAGAAGTTATTGAAGTCATATTCATCCCCTGTGATAAGTTCTGTATAAAAACAGTTATATAATCGGGTTCAGACAATTTATGCCATTTTCCAAATTTTAACCAGAGTACAGACATATAATCTCTGCTCATTCTATTTTCAAAATCAATTTGAATTCCATCGGATAAAGAGGCCAGACTTATACCTATAATTGTGAACGATAAGCCGACTAATATATTACTAAAAGAATATAGAATACCAACAATTAATAAAAGGAATCCGAGCATTTTAAATTGCAGTAATGCGAATACAGATGATTTCTTAGTATAGGGATTTTTCATGTACTTTTCAATTGAGTAAATAAATATCCTCAAATATAGCAAAGAAATTAATGCTATTATCGCATCATTGCTTTGTTTAATAAGAAATAGAAAATTAAGTATATGTGCAGAATTAACCTAATTTTTTTCTACTTTAAGGATATATTTCATTAATTAAATTCTGGCAAGTTTCATCTTTTTAATTAAGAAAAGTGTCATTATATAGAATATTGCTGAAGCAGAAATTCCGAAAATATTAGCATCCAAGCCAAATGGCAAATTAAACTCAAAATAAGTAAGAATAACAGTAGTTGTTCCACCCACTATCATAGCAACTAAGGCCGCATTTGAGTTTGGATTTTTTCCGTATAAAGCAAATAATATAGGTATAAAAAGCCCTGACACCATGAATGCATAAGAATATAACATCAACTCTAATACATTCGTCATTGTGGAGGCCAACAATATGGCGAGAATACCAATCGCAATTGTAACAATCTGTGATACACGCAATTGAGATTTCATACCCTGATTAAATTTGAAAAATTTACTCAGAATATCTGTCTGCATATTTCCTGAAGCGGCCATTAAACAACTATCGGCTGTAGATAAAATTGCAGAGAAATAAGCTGATAGCATTAATCCCATCAAACCTGTTGGCAAAACAGTATTTAGCAATACCGGCAAGCCCATTTCTGCATCGAATGCTGACTCAACAGTATAACCTAATTCTGCAAACATTCCTGTTTCGAAAGCCACTCTTGAAAATAATCCCAATATAACTCCCATAAAAGCCATTAGTGGCCATTCAAACAGTCCGGCGATAAACCAGGCTTTTTTTGCTTGTTTCACCCCTTTTGAGGCATAAATTCTTTGGTATAATGTCATACCTACAAACCAAATTGGTATTATTGTTACACTCCAATTAACAATTTGCTGCCATGATACATTACCCATGGAAAGAAACTCAGGACCTAAAGTAGCTTTAATGGTATCGATACCTCCAATTGCAAAATATGATATGGGTATACCTATAAAAATCAGTCCCGACATAAGGATTATCCATTGCACAGTATCGGTATAAATTACTGCCTTAATACCACCAATCCCGGTATAAACAACTACTAATATCCCCATGAATATCAATGCTAACTCAAGGTCGATTTCCACAAATGTTGCAGATGCCAGTTTAGCTCCGGCCAAAAGTTGAGAACTTGTAAATCCTATATAACCGATAGCAGAAATTATTCCTGCGGCCAGAGCGACTTTTTTATTATAAAAATGATTGAATATCTGTGGGAAGGTAAAAAACTTATGTTTAGCTGATAAATGAGTGATTTTTGGTATTAATACAACAGCGCTAAGCCAGGCACCTATCAGTCCGGTAAACAACATCCACGATCCTGCAATTCCCAGAAGAAATCCCAAACCTCCCAAACCAATTGAGAACCCACCTCCTACATCTGTTGCCACAACAGAAAGTCCAATATGCCAACTTCCGAGAGTACGTCCTCCTACATAATAATCTTCAATATTGGTATTCTTCCTATAAAAATAAATACCAACACCAAGCATTACAAAAAAGTAGAGAATAAAAATAATAATATCTATAATTTCCAAAGCAAATATTTTTAATGAATAAAATGTACAAGCCTGACAAACAAGGTTTTGCCAGAATGTAAAGTGTAAAAATCCACTTGATTAATTAATTAATCAAGCCGGATTCCGCCATAATCCATTAAACAGTTGAAGTGTGGTAAAGAGATAGTATTTTTAATTCCCGGAATAGAGAAGTAATTAGTTTTTGAAATGAAATTTTGAACCATAATGATTTTTCTCATTCTTTATAAACATTACAAGAATATAAAAAATATCCCTAAACACAAAAAGTTTTAAGGTTTTTAATAATTCTATATAAGTATTGAATGAAAAAACATATTATAAAATATCCTCAGGATCCATTCCTTCAAGGCTTTTATTATACATTGTCATGGCTTTTAAACTCATACCCATGTTTGAAAAACCCCCATCGTGAAACAGGTTTTGCATGGTTACTTTTCTTGTGAGATCGGAGAACAAAGTAATACAATAATCAGCACATTCTTCCGCATCTGCATTTCCCAAAGGAGACATTCTATTGGTAAAATCCAGTAGTCCGTCGATACCTTTAACTCCTTCTCCGGCAGTTGTACGTGTGGGTGATTGTGAAATTGTATTTACTCTTATCTTTCTTTCACGGCCGTAAATATACCCGAAGCTTCGTGCAATAGATTCCAGCAATGATTTGGCATCTGCCATATCGTTATAGCCATAGAGAGTTCGTTGAGCAGCTATATATGAAAGAGCAACAACCGACCCCCAATCGTTTATGGCGTCTAATTTAAAGGCAATTTGCAAAACCTTATGGAATGAAATCGCAGATATATCAAGTGTTTTATTTAAATAATTATAATCCAGATCGTTATAAACACGCTTTTTTCTAACGTTTAATGACATACCTATGGAGTGCAGAATAAAGTCAACCTTACCCCCTAAAACTTCCATCGACTTTTCCATTACTTCCTGTAAATCTTTTACGCTGGTTGCATCAGCAGCAATAACGGTGGCACCGGTTTTTTCTGCTAATTCGTCAATTTGCCCGAAACGTAATGCGGTTGGTGTATTACTCAATGTAAATATTGCACCTTCTTCATGGGCTTTTTCAGCCACCTTCCAGGCAATTGATTTGCTGTCGAGGGCACCGAATATAATTCCTTTTTTTCCTTTTAATAAATTATAAGCCATTTTGCTCTATTTAGATTCATTTTAAAGAGACAAAGATAAACTATTTTATAAGTTTGTATTATGCATGCATTAAATAATGGCAATTATGAAAGCAAATCCACTGCCGCCTCCCTCGCAGCATCACTAACTTTCTCATCGCTAAGCATTTTTGCAACCTCTTCTACCCTTTGCTCTGTGGTGAGTAAATTTATCGATGAGGTAGTTCTGCCATTTTTATTTTCTTTAAAAACAAAATAATGTGAGTTTGCTTTTGAAGCGATTTGCGGGAGATGGGTTATTGCAATAATCTGGTGATTTTCAGACATCTGTCTTAGCATATTACCAACTTTACCTGCTATGTCACCAGAAACTCCGTTATCAATTTCATCGAAGATTATGGTTGGCAAAAGTTTTCTGCTGGTAATTAATGACTTGACGGCCAGCATCAAACGCGAAAGTTCACCCCCCGATGCAATTTTAGAAATCTCTGCCAATTTACTTCCCTTATTAGCACTGAACAAAAAGTCGATTTTGTCAAGACCGGAGGCAGCAAAATCGTTTAATTTAGAAAAACTCACCTCAAATTCAGCATCGGGCATACCCAGTTTGCTTAGTTTTTTTCGAATAGAGTTTGTTAATTCAAGAGAACTTTTTTTCCGGACAGATGTCAGTTCATTGGCCAATTTCAATAACTCACTTTTCTGTTTTGTTAAACTCCCTTCAAGTTCTGCAATTTGATCTTCCAGTCCCGATATATTTTCAAGTTTGGCTTCAAAATCATTCCTTAACTCAATTAATCCTCCAATGGTTTTAGCATTGTGCTTTTGCTGCAGGCTGTAAATAATACTTAACTTTTCATTTATTTGTTCGAGACTTGAATTTTCGTTGTCAGACTCAACATTCAGACCTTCTATCTCCTCAGCAATATCTTTTACTTCAATTTTTAAAGACTTAAGTCTCTCATAAATATCTTTAAACTGTTTATGAAATTCTGATATACTGGAAAAATCATCAGTTATTTCTGAAATTTTATCGAAGAGGGATTCGTCATTTTCGATTAACAGGTGAGCCGACTTTTCGGTTATTTGCTGAACCTCTTCAGCATGAGCTAAATAATTGGCTCGCTCTATTAATTCCTCAAACTCGGCTTCATTAATATTGATAGCATCCAACTCATTTAACTGAAAGCGAAAATAATCTTCATCGCGTTTAGCCTTTTCATTGGCTTGTTTAAGACTTTCGAGTTTTTTAGTGTCTACTTTAAACTTTGTATAATTTTCCCTATAATTATTTAACAGTTTCTCATCAGTTCCATATTTATCAACTACTTCCATTTGAAACTCCGACAATCCCATTTTCAAAGTTTCGTGTTGTGAGTGTATATCAACCAACTGACTTGCCAGGTCCCTCATCAGGTTCAGGTTTACGGGAGTATCATTAATAAAAGCCCGGGATTTTCCGTTGGGAAGAATTTCTCTTCTTAAAATACTTAAATCTTCATAATCAATATCATTCCGGGGGAAAAAATCATTCAAGTTCAGATGACTCAGATCGAAGGAGCCTTCAACTATACATTTTGTGGATTCATCAAATAAATTAGAACTATCAGCCCGCTTTCCCAAAATTAATGAAAGAGCGCCTAACAGAATCGATTTACCTGCACCAGTTTCTCCAGTGATAGCAGAAAATCCACTTTGGAAATTAATTTCCAGACTTTCTATCAGAGCATAATTCTTTATATATAAAGACTTTAACATATAGTTTTTGTACTTTCCCTTTCAGGCAAATTTAATTAATATGACAACAAAAGAGAAATAATTTATTAACACCAATTTGAGTAAAGTGAATTATCTAAAAATAATATCGTCAATAACTTTTTTGCCAATCTCTTTGTTTATGGATTCTGCAATTTTCGAACGAGCCATCATTAATTCATTTCTAAGTGCCGAGGAATCAAGTCTAACGAAAAGTGTTGTCCCTTTGAGATGTACTTCTGTTGTATGCCTGTCTATCATTTTCCCCACAACTTTCTCCCATGAATCTCTTACCTTCATTTCATCCATCTTACCACTCCATCGATAAGCTTTTACTAATTTTTCAAGTAGTTCCTTCAGTTCGTAAGTATTTTCCTTCTTCATTATTCTTCCTTTTCTACATCTCCCGAATTAACAGAAAATATTAAATGATCGATATCAGCTTCTTGAAATAAATGCGCTATTCTTTGTTTTTGTGTATCGGTAATAAACACTTGTCCGAAATTATTTTCATTCACCAGATGGATTATTTGTTGCACTCTTTTATCATCAAGTTTATCAAAAATATCATCGAACAGAAGAATGGGTTTAAACTTTTTCTTTAATCGGGTATATTCGAACTGAGCCAGTTTTATGGCAATTACAAATGACTTTTGCTGCCCTTGTGAACCATATTTTTTTACGGGGAATCCGTTGATATTCAGTATTAAATCATCCTTATGAATGCCCTGTGTGGTATATTTTACAATTCTGTCTTTTTCTATATTTTCTTCAAGGAGAATTTTCATGGGTTTTTCCAGCAGTTGAGAGTCGTATGCTATTTCCACATTTTCACTGCCTTGCGATAAATATTGATAATACGACTCAAATAGAGGATTAAATTCCTTCAAAAAGTCTCGCCTTTTTTCATGAATAATAATTCCCAATTCACATAATTTCTCATCCCAAATCTGAAGAGAAGTTTTGTCGAAAAAATGTCTCTCAGCAAACTGCTTTAAAAGAGTATTTCTTTGAAGAAGAGTTTTATTATATGCCAACAGACTTTTCAGATAAATATTATCAAACTGAGAAATTACACCATCAATATATTTTCGTCTCAACTCACTACCATCATTTATTAAATCTCTGTCGTAAGGTGAAATCATTACCAGTGGCAGTAATCCAATGTGGTCGGCCAGTCGATCGTACTCCTTTTTATTCTTTTTAAAAGATTTCTTTTTTGACCTTTTCTGAACACAACTTATAAGGTCGTTTGTTTCATCCTCATTAAAATATTCTCCATGTATGGCAAAGAAATCCTCTTCATGTTTAATATTCTGATTATCAATAGAATTGAAATAACTTTTGCAAAAAGAGAGATAATAAATTGCATCCAGTATATTTGTTTTTCCGGCGCCGTTATCACCTATGAAACAGTTGATTTTGGCACTGAAATCAATGTCAGCCGAACTACAATTTTTAAAATTAGTTAATTTTAATTTCTTTAAATACATATTTTTAAAATCTCTTCTTTCACCTCTTCCAACAGCCAAAGCGGGCTGGATGTACTTCCACTTATGGCAACGCTTTTATAATTTTCAAACCATCCTTCTTCAAGTTCATTTACAGAACTTATGTAATGTGAGTTTGTATTATTTTTCTTACAAATTTCAAACAAAGTTTTACCGTTGGAACTATGTTTACCGGCAACAAAAATAACAACATCATTGGTTTTAGCCAGATTTATTATTGAATCTTCACGATTTAAAACCTGTTTGCAGATACTACTGTTTATAAAGAGTTTAACAGAATTTTTCTCAGCCCTTGCACGAATTATATCTTTTATTTCGTCGAATGCGTTCCTATTGTTAGTTGTTTGAGAAAAAAGATGAATTGACCTTGAGAAATCAATTTTTGAAAGATCATTTTTATCTTCAATAATAATAGCAGTTTTGCCTGTTTGGCCATTAAGACCTTTTACCTCGGGATGATTTTCTTTACCAAAAATAACTATTTGTCCACCTTTTTCCGCAACCTCTTCCCATGAGCAAAATACCTTTTTCTGCAAAGATGAAACGATGGGACATGTAGTATCGATGAGTTTTATATTATTATGTTTTGCTATTTCATAAGTTTCAGGAATTTCACCATGTGCTCGTAATAGTACGGTTTCATTTTTCAGTTTTTTAAACTGCTCAAAGTCGATAACCTCCAGGCCAAGTGACTCAAGACGTGATATTTCTTTTTCATTATGCACCAAATTGCCCAAACATTTTATGCTTTTACCACCAGACACCAGTTCTTCGGCAGTAGAAATAGAATTTCTAACTCCAAAACAAAAACCTGCATCAGTATCAATGGTAATATTCATTTTCTGAAATTGAAATGTAAAATTACTAAAGATATAATACGCACACATTACATTTTTATAAATGCAATATAATTCAATTAAATTTTGATATTATTTTCGGAATGAATCCAGGTTAAAAGCCAAAGTCAAATAGTTTGGTGATCCAACCAGGTGGTAAGTAGATCGTGAGTAATTAATTTTGAATTTTGAAATTCTAATCCCCACTCCCCAGCTAAAGCCAACCATACCCAACTTATCTTCCACTTTAAGTTCGGCACGACGACGATAATTATAACTACCTCTCAGAACTATATTTTTTCCAATATAAATTTCACCGCCAACAATAAAATGTCGCAATAACTGGTCACCAAATTTTGTGAACCCTGATTTGGGTGTTACTTCCCCGGTAATTGGATCCACAGTACCTGAAGGATTATTCGGATCTTCGTAAGTAAGGTCCCATTTCTCAATATGATCATAAACTAATGTGAACATAAAAGGTACATGTTCTAATCTTTTAGCGATAGCAAACTGCATATTAAATGGTAATGGATCTCTGCTTCCGGGAACATAGGTTTTCATCTGCATACCTATATTACTGGCAATCAACGACATCATCCAGTCATTATTGGATCTATAACTACCTGCAACATCAACGGCAAGTCCGAACGAATTATAGGATTCGTAATATGAGTAAATAATTTTTGCGGTGGCACCTATGGAAAAGTTAGAATCCAGTTGTCTTCCCCATCCCAGATTAAAGGCAAAGTCCTGTGCCCCAAAAGTACCTCCCTGAGTTCCTCCTTCGTCGGCATAATCGAAAGTACCATAATCGTAATATTGTAATGTACCAATAAAGTTTCCGGCCTTTTTAAAGCTTCTTCCATATTGGGCAAAACCATAATTTATCTCGGAAAAGAAATTCACATAAGCCAAAGAAATAGCATTATTCATATTGCTATTTATAAGAGATGGATTTACAAAGCCAAGATTTATATCATTATCATCTATTGAAGAGAAATTTGTTCCCAAAGCCGCTACACGGGCCGAAACCGGTTTTTCCAAAAAAGGATATGCATAATTACCGCCTATTTGAGCAGAAACGTTGCCAACTAATAATAATATGATGTAAACTAAAAGTAGTGGTCGTTTATTCACTTGTTGATTTTTAATAAGTTTCCCAAATAACGCAGCCCATCGACATTTATTATTTTGAATTTAGTTTTTAATAAATAATTCACAAAAATAATAAAATCACTTGCTGTTTAATTTTTTAACCTCTCCGCTCCCGTCAATTTTTGTTCTTATTTTTGGTTCACCAAGATAGTAAACTGAGCCGCTACCCTTGATTTTAACTGATAAATCATTTTTTACATTAAGACGTACATCACCGGATCCATTAACTTCAATATCGGATGTAAATGCATCTAAAGCAATCCCTTTAAAATCGCCGGAACCGTTTATTTCTATATCGGCGTCTTTCACAGTTCCATTGATTATTATGTTTCCTGAGCCATTTATTGTTGCTTTCAAATCAGTTGCAAAAACTTCAGTAAGAATATTACCTGAACCATTTATTTGCAATTCCATATCATCAGCATTAAGCTGAGAAACCGATTTAATACTGCCTGAACCATTTAGAGTTATTTCATCTAAACTATTAACTATCAATTCAATTTTCAGTTCATCAGCGCTGGAAATACAATTTTTTGAACCAATAACAAGAGTTTTTCCTTTCACTTTTGCTCTTATATTTTTCAAAATATTATCGTTGGAAGAAATAGTTGCTACATGATCATTTCCAAGTTTTATGGTTAGTTTCGCTGGTATCCGCAAATCCAGTTTACTAAACTTTTTAAATTCAATTGTTTCTTTGGTAACAGGACCCATTCCATCGATACATGGTTGGCATGAAGAAAACAATATGGAAGTTGAAATAATTACAGCAAAAAAGTATATGAATCTTTTCATAACAATTTAATTTCGTTTGAAATAAACAACAAACTTAGTTTGTTTTTATCAATTCATACACAAACAAGAGGGGTTTTTTAAAAAAATATAGACATAAAAAAAGCAAACTCCTTATAAATCATACAATAAGAAGTTTGCTTTAGTGACTATTTTATCAAACAGCGTTATTTATTTTTATCAAATTAAGAGCACTACCGGCCTTATACCAATCAACCTGACTGGCATTATAAGTATGGTTTGCCATTATCTCGTCTTTGCTTCCATCTTTATGATTCAGAACAAGTTTCAAAGATTCGCCCGGAGCAAAGTTTTCTAAACCTACTATATCGATAGAATCGTCTTCCAATACTTTATCATAATCTTCTTTGTTGGCAAAAGTTAATGCCAGCACACCTTGTTTTTTAAGGTTGGTTTCATGAATACGAGCATAAGATCTAACAATAACTGCCTTAACACCAAGGAAACGAGGTTCCATGGCCGCATGTTCTCTTGAAGAACCTTCACCATAATTTTCATCACCCACAATTATTGAACCCATACCAGCTTGCTTATAAGCAGCGGCAGCGGCAGGAACTTCAATATATTCACCTGTAAGTTGGTTCTTTACAGAATTTGACTCATCATTAAAGTAATTAATGGCTCCAATTAGTAAATTCTGACTTATATTTTCGAGATGACCTCTGAACCTCAGCCATGGTCCTGCCATGGAAATATGGTCGGTAGTACATTTTCCTTTTGCTTTAATAAGCAACTTCATGCCTTTAATATCATTACCATCCCAGGGTTTAAATGGTTCGAGCAGTTGGAGCCTGTTTGAGTCTGGCTTTACAACAACTTCAATATCAGATCCATCTTCAGCAGGTGGTTGATATCCATTATCTTTTACATCGAAGCCCAAAGGAGGAAGTTCAATACCTTTTGGTTCGGCCAGCATTACTTCTTCACCTTTATCGTTCACCAACTTATCAGTCAATGGATTAAAATCAAGACGACCGGCTATAGCAATTGCAGCAACCATTTCAGGGGAAGTTACAAATGCATTGGTATTAGGATTACCGTCGGCACGCTTTGCAAAGTTACGATTGAAGGAGTGAACGATTGAGTTTACTTCTTCTTTTTCTGCACCGGGTCTTGCCCATTGCCCTATACATGGTCCACAGGCATTTGTAAAAATTCTTGCTCCCGCAGAATCGAAGATATCAATTAATCCATCGCGTTCAGCAGTATATCTAACTTGTTCTGAACCGGGGTTAATTCCAAGGTTTGATTTAATAGTAAGACCTTTATCTTTTGCATCCTTAACTATACTCGCAGCACGGGTTAAATCTTCGTAGGATGAATTAGTACATGATCCAATTAATGCCCATTCAATGTCAATTGGCCATCCATTTTCTTTTGCTTGTTTTTTCATATCAGCAACTTCTGTGGCACGATCAGGAGTAAAAGGTCCGTTCAGGTGAGGACTTAATGTGTTAAGATCAATTTCTATTAACTCATCAAAATATTTTTCCGGATTTGCATAAACCTCAGAGTCTCCGGTAAGATGTTCAGCAACACCATTTGCCAACTCAGCAACGTCATGCCTGTCGGTGGCATTAAGATAACGTTCCATACTTTCATCGTAACCGAAAGTAGAAGTTGTAGCACCTATTTCAGCACCCATATTACATATAGTTCCTTTACCTGTTGCCGATAGGCTTAAAGCACCATCGCCAAAATACTCAACCACAGCACCAGTACCTCCTTTAACTGTTAATATTCCGGCCACTTTTAAAATGATATCTTTGGGAGCGGTCCATCCGTTAAGTTTACCGGTAAGTTTAACACCAATAAGTTTTGGCATTTTTAATTCCCATGGCATTCCGGCCATAACATCAACAGCGTCAGCACCACCAACGCCAACAGCTATCATACCCAGTCCTCCCGCATTAACAGTATGAGAATCGGTACCTATCATCATTCCACCAGGAAACGCATAATTTTCAAGTACCACCTGATGAATTATACCTGCACCCGGTTTCCAAAATCCGATTCCATATTTACTTGAAACGGAAGCAAGAAAGTCGAAAACTTCCTTATTGGTCATATTTGCATTGTTCAGGTCGGCTTTTGCTCCGTCTTTGGCTTGAATTAAATGATCGGCATGAGCAGTAGAAGGAACTGCAACTTTAGATTTTCCTGCTTGCATAAACTGAAGGAGTGCCATCTGAGCTGTTGCATCCTGCATAGCAACACGATCAGGATTAAAGTTAACATAATCCTTTGCACGCTCATATGCTTGCTTTACAATTCCCTCATCAAGGTGGGAGTATAAAATCTTTTCAGTTAAAGTTAATGGACGAGCCAACAATTTTCTTGCTGCTTCCACTCTTTCAGGCATTCTCTTATAATGCGCCTTAATCATTTCAATATCAAAAGCCATATCGTATTTTTTCTTTATTAATAATCCTATTTTATTATTTCGGAAATCCTTTAAAAGGAATATTTAGTTTATATTCAGAATTTGCCTCAGCACAATTTTGAATATCAAATTCTAAATCCAAAATAATTTTTGTATCAGCCTCAAAATTAGTGAAATTATTAACAACAATTCCTGTTTTTGAGGGGTGCAAAATTAATAAATTTGATTGTGAAAAAAAAACTTTAGAAGTAGTAAAAATGATTAATTAACCTAAAAAATCCTAATATTGATATTAATAATTAATAAGTAAGTTTTATGGGTTCGATTTATTATTTTAATGAATTATGAAATTGATATAATAAACTGGCTCCCTTCATTTATTTTAGATTCAACTTTTATTTGAAATCCATGGGCATCAATTATTTTCTTTACAATTCCCAAGCCTAATCCGGTACCCTTCTCACCTCCTGTACCTACAGTACTGTTTCGGGCAAAGCCTTTGAAAATATTTTTGCATATTTCCTGGGGCATTCCAACGCCTGAATCAATAACTGCAAATTCTATATTGTTCTTTGTATGTTTAACATCAATTGAAATATTTCCATTTACTGGTGTAAATTTTATGGCATTTGCCATAAGGTTATTAACTAGCTGAAGGAATAAAGTTGTATCAACATTTACGTGAAGGGGCTTCTTCAGATTTGTTGAGAAGCTGATATTTTTAGCCTGCATTTTCTGATTAGCCGTTCGTTTGGCAGTTTCAATAATTTTTAGCAAATCAGACTTAGTTTTAACAATCTCGAAATTTCCCAATTCAAGGTTCGACCAATGATAGAGTTTATCATTATAGTCGAGCAAGCGAAGCATTTCTTCTTTGATGCTCACAAGCATATCCTTATTGAAATCTGAAAGTTTTTCTATTTCTTCTTTATCATTTAATAAAAGTTCTGCAATGCCTAAAACTGCTGCTACCGGAGAGCGCAAATCATGTGATACTATCGACACAAACTTATCCTTATATTCTAAAAGAGTTTTTAATTTCCTCTCGGCTTTTTCCAGTTTTTCATAGGCAAGTTTCTGATCTCTTGCCATTTGCAATGCCATCTGAGTTCCGTCTAAACCCTCTTCAACTTCTTGTATAAAAAGATATTTTTCACCATTATAATAAATAGCAGTAGCATTTAGGGTAATATCATTGCCATCGGCAGTCGACTCGGTCCATATTCCTGACTTAAGTCTTCCATTAATCATAGTTGACCAAAAATCGTTGGCTTCGTACTCAAATACTTCTAAATAAGGAAATAGTTCAGTATAAACTATATTATCATCAGAAATATAATCGTGATTTAACCTTTTGTACCATAGAGGTACAGGACTTTCAATAATGGCAATTTTATCTCCTATAACCCTGAGTTGAAGATATTCAAAAACATTAAACAAACTCTTTTCTTCGCTTATATTTCCTGATTCAATTTTTAGTTTCTTTGAATTTATTTGTTGTAATATATCTCTTATTTTTTCAACTTCATTTGTTTGATCCATGAAAATCACCCAATAAGCCTCGGCTGAAGTTTCAATAATATGAATATCCGCATAATTTTGAGTTGTAGATTTAATATTATTCAATACCATAGGAGAAACCAAAGGGGGTATCATTGAAAAAAGTGCCGGACTATAATCATGAATATTTTTTCCGGCTTTGGGCTCTTCAGTAAAATAATCTATATACTGACCATAATAACCTTCTATGATTCCGTTCTCATCTGTTTTAACAAGTAACAAACCTGTAAACGGAGGTAGTTCTTCTACTAAATATTTAACTATTTCCTTGGGGAGATTTTTCAGCATACTTAATTCATCATTAATTTAGTAATAGTATCAAATGCTTCATCAACTGCATTATTTGTTTTTGCGCTTGTTTCTATCACCGTAAAACCTCTGGATTTAAAGTCGCTAATATCATCGGCATTAATATCCCAATCATCCTTCAGGTCCAGTTTATTTATCAATACTACTACTGAAGCCTTAGGAACAGTTTTATTCACTGTTTCAATAAGTTCGTTTGCCACATCCAGGCTTGCCCTGCGGGTACCATCAATAACAATAAAACAACCCGATGATCCCATCAAATAAGCAGGCTTAACTTTCTGATAATCATCGTTTCCATGAATATCCCATAAAAGAAGATTTATATCCTGTCCATCAATATTCACAGTTTTCTGATCTATTTTAACTCCAATAGTAGTTTGATATTTCTCTGAGAAAATACTGTTCACAAACTGCTGTACCAAACTGGTTTTACCAACAGCAAATGAACCCAACATTACTACTTTCTTTTTTATCATAAGTCTTCAGGTTTTGAATAAATAACTTTAAATGATACGGATCTAACCGGATACTTATAATCTATATCTTCCACATAATCAGTTTTCGGAACCAGAACTTCCATTGGAATATCTGCATTAATCATTAGGTTTATAAATTCCTGAGCTCTATCAAAGGCTACTTTTTTGTTTGCTTCAGGATTACCTTCGTAACTGGTATGTCCTATTACCACAATAACAGGTATTGAATCCTGTGAGAAATTAAAGTCTAATACCTGATTAACCTCATTTATTAAATTTGCGAACTTAATCTTTTGATTATCCGTTAGTTCTACTTTCAAATACTTAAACTCAAAATAATATTCCTCTAAGGAAAACTCTCTTTTTTCGATAATGGTATTACTGGTTAATATATTTAACTCCAACAAATCGAGTTTATCAATCCCTGGAATTGAGTAATATTTTGACTTTGCCATATTTACCCAGTCCTCTTCAGCCTCACCACTTACAAATAGAGTCTGGTTTTCAATACGCAATATAACTTTTTCAGGAGGATTCAAAATGGAATAAGCTCGTTTTAATACTAATGAATTATCAAGTGATATAAAGCCTTTAAAGTTAAAACTCACATTAGAAGTATCAAAACCATATTGACTTGCAATCGTATATGGGTTAACCGACAGAGGATCCTGCAAACCTATAAATACCCGTTTACCATTATTAGTTTCATCATCAGTAATTAATATGCCCGGCTGACTATTTAATGCATCTTCCATATCACTTATCCTTAAATATCTATCAATACTAATGTAGGATAAATAGCCCAGGCCCAGAATAATTAATATAAAGATTACAATTATGGTAATTGGTTTTCGTTTTTTACTTTCTTTATGTTCACTAAGTAAGCAAGCCTCGAGATAGGGCTTTGTTTTTTCAAACACGGCAGTATCTCCTTCAAATTTGTTCAATTCGAGAGAATATCTAAGATGTATTTTTTCGATGGCATCTTTCATTTGTTCTCTCAAATATGCTGGAGCATCACCTTCAACAATGGTTGCAATAATTGCTTCAGGGCCTTGTTCTATCCAAATATTAAACTTACCTACATTAATAGTATTCAACTCATTACTCTGGTCCACATCAAAAGAGTCCTGAACAAAATCTTTAATGGCACTTAGCATTGAAGATACCATATCGGAATCTTTGGTAACCGACAAAGAATTATCGAAGGCATCGTTTAGGAGAAGTCCACTTTTTTTATGTATAAGAAAAACTTGTTTTACCCTGAATATAAACGCATTGGACAATACAATTTCGGCATAGGACTTACCGCTAAACATTGCCTGGAATCTCCAGCCTATCCTTTTTGGTGAAAAACTGTGCTCCAGTGTTGAATTGATTGAGTCAAGCATTTTCTTTAAATCCTCAGAAACGGCCTTTCTAATTGCGGGCATCATAATTGGAAATAGAATTTTTGCCAGACTCTGTGGATCTTTTTTAATACTATCCTGAAGAACTGTCTCAAAAACAGGAACAAGTTCATCGTATGAAATTTTGCCGCTCTCAAGCATTAATTTTATGCTGTTGGGCAGAAGTTCACTAATTTCTGCAGAAAATGCTTCCGGATCATTAACAAATAAGGCAAGACGCTTTAGGTCCTCATTATCGAGGCCAATAATCATCTTGCGTAACTCATTCATCTTTATGTCTGATAAACCTGAAAATATTCCCTTATTATCACCTTTAGAAGTCATTATAATTATTTTGGTTAAGCTTTAAGTTTATCAGCCATGGTTTGGAATAATTCGGCTATTACCGCAGAGTCAGTTTTTTTATCATTTAGTTCATCAAACTTACTATTTAGGAGATCTTTTAATTCAGTTACAGAATTATTTATATTTTTTATCAGGCCTTCAAATTTTTCTTCGTTTTGGATCTCAAGATTTTGGATCATCTTTTGAACCTCAGTCTTTTCCTTATTAATTTCAAGATGCATATTGGCAATATCCTGCTCAACTTTTTCTTTAAAATTATCCTGAAGTTTTTCGGTTTTTAATACATTGGTTTCAAAATGTTTTTGATTCTCATTTATTAGTTTCTCAAGCCCTTCCGCTTGCTTATTGAAATAATCCTTAATATCCTGAAAAGCAACTGCATTTTCTTTTTTAAAATTTTCTAATCTCTCATCTATACTGGTCAAATCCTCTCCAAAAAGAATTTCTTTAATCCTCGAAAGATTTTCTGTTTCATTACCTTTTTCTGCCATAATTTTCTCATTGAAAAATAATTATAAAAATAACACTTTTTTTAACATTTTGATTAGATTATTTGTAATGGTTATAAATAAAAATATGTACTTTTGCCCACCCGGATATGTAAATAGTCAAATATCTTTTAATCAGGCGTTTACATTATAAAAAAGTAGGTAAGAATGAAATATCATATAATTCAGTTAGGTTGCCAGATGAACATTTCTGATGGCGAACGAGTTCAAAAAATCCTTGATAAGATGGGTTTTGAAGAGACTGATGTAGAAGAAGAGGCCAGTTTGCTGGGAATAATTGCATGTTCAGTTCGACAGAAGGGTATTAATAAAGTATATTCCAGAATTAGCAAATGGAACAAATGGAAAAAGAAAAAGAACCTCTTAACATTTGTATCCGGTTGTGTTTTACCTGCCGACAAGGAAAACTTTTTAAAAACATTTGATTTAGTTTTCAAAATGAGCGACTTGCCTGAACTACCACAAATGATTAGTCAGTATGGTATTGTAAGCCCTGCAAGCACACAATCGTTGGATGCAGGATTTCAGGATCTGGAGAAGAATAACAAATCGGTTAATCCTGCTGAATTCAAATTGAATGATGTTCAAATTAATAATCCCAAACCTTCTAAAGTAATTAAAAACGAAAATATAGAAGATTTTTGGAGTATTACACCCAAATATAGTTCCGGCTTTGAAGCCTTTATTCCCATACAAAACGGATGTGATAAATTTTGTACTTATTGTGCAGTACCCTATACCAGAGGAAGAGAAGTATCGCGTCCCTCATCGGAAATAATTAAAGAACTAAAACGACTTGTTGATAATGATTATAAATCGATTACACTTTTAGGTCAGAATGTTAATTCCTATGGTCTCGACAAGAAGGGCGAAGAAATAAATTTTGCTCAGTTATTAGAGGAGATAGGTAAATACGGAGAAGAAAGCAGCAAAGATTTTTGGGTATATTTCACCTCCCCTCACCCCCGGGATATGAATGATGATGTTTTGGAAGTAATAGCAAAGTATAAATGTCTTGCAAAGCAAATCCACATCCCTGTTCAATCAGGCGATGATCAGGTTCTAGAGAATATGAACCGTAAGCATTCGATGGAAAAATACCGACAAATTATTCACAGTATCAGAAGAATGTTACCAACTGCAACAATTTTTACTGACATAATTGTTGGCTTCACGGGCGAAACTGATGAACAATTTGAAAACACTAAAAGTATAATGAGTGAGTTTAAATATAATATGGCCTATATTGCCCAGTATTCACCTCGACCCGGTGCAGTAAGTTCAAAATGGGAAGACACTGTGAGTAAAGAAATAAAAAAAGAAAGATTCCATGAATTAACAGAGGAATTAGTAAAAACTTCCTACGATTACAATAAAAAAATGATTGGAAATACATATAAGGTTTTAGTTAGGGGACGCGACAGAAATCAGGAATATTTATCGGCTCTTACCGAAGGTAAAATAATTATTCGATTTAAATCGGATGATGATGGTTTAATTGGACAATATGTTAAAGTAAAAGTTGAATCGGCAGTACCTTTTTCCACAGAAGGAATCTTGCTTAACTAATAACAAGGCATATGAAAAAAGTTGCATTTAAAACGCTTGGTTGTCGCCTTAACATTTTTGAGACCGATTCGATAGTTTCTCAATTTTCTTCCAATGGTTACGATATAGTTGACTTTAATGATGAAGCTGATGTTTATATCATTAATACTTGTACTGTTACCAACCAAAGCGACCACAAATCCCGTCAGGAGATAAGCCGGTCCAACAAAAAAAATAAAGATGCCATTACAGTTGTAACCGGATGCATGGCAACAAATTATAAGGAAAAATTACAACAAAAAGAAGGTGTTGATTATGTGATTGATAATGATCATAAAACATCAGTATTTTCAATAATTGATGCGCATGCCAAAGGCGAAATTGTTGCTCCCGACAACTACGATAAAGATTTATTTGGTTATGAAGCCGCAAAAGATACATTTCACACACGAAGTTTTATAAAAATACAGGATGGCTGCAATCAGTTTTGCACATATTGTATTATTCCAAAAGTAAGGGGGCGAGCAACAAGCAGGCCTGTAAGTGAGGTAATTAGCAATATAAAAAAGGTTATTGATTATGGCTTTAAAGAAGTTGTTTTAACAGGTGTAAATCTGGGAAGATATGAATACGAAGGCGTGGATTTTGAAGCCTTAGTGGAAAAAATATTAGACATTCCGGGTGACTTCAGAGTAAGAATTTCATCAATTGAACCCGATGGTTATTCCGAAAGTTTTTTCCGTTTGTTTGAAAACCCAAAACTAACTCCTCATATGCATATTTGTCTTCAAAGCGGTTCTGAAAACATTCTAAAACGCATGAGACGAATGTATACAGCCGATGAGTTTGGCACTTTAATAGAAAGAGTAAGAAGAAAGTACCCTGAATTTAATGTAACCACAGATATAATTGTGGGCTTTCCCGGTGAAACTGAGGAGGAATTTAACGAAACTTTAAATTTCATAAAAAAAGTGAAGTTTGGTCATATTCACACTTTTAAATATTCATTAAGAAAAGGAACCAGAGCAGAAAGATTTCCTGATCATATTCCCGACAGGATAAAAACAGCAAGAAGTGAAATAATTAGAAATGCCTCAGAGCAACACCGACTCGAATACCGCAAAAGTTTCATAGGGAAACAACAAACCGTTTTGGTGGAAAAAACTGATAAAGGTTTTGCTCATGGACATGGCGAAAATTACATCCCCATCAGAATTAAAGGCGAAGAATTTATTAAAAACACATTTTATAAAACAATAATAACTGAAATTGACAATAGTGGAGACGAGCCGGTATTAATTGCTATATTAGCATAGAAAAATAAATTATTATATTATTTAATTTTTCTTAAATTAGCATTTAAATTTCCCGACAAAGCGGGCTTGATTTTATCCACTAATATGCTAATTATAAGACTTGTAGTATTATTGATTTTTTGGGGAAACTTATTCACATTTTCTAATGTGTTAAGCCAGAGAACTTATAACGAATACCCGACTTCAGACAGCATATTAACAGAAGAAAATAATCCCAGGACAAAAGACAGCATATTAATTCTGGATTATATTAACATTGTTTCTATTGATTCCGGTGATATTAATTCCACACTCAGGAAACAGAAATACCTTAATAGGGCACGAGAATTGGCGGAAAAAACAGGCATGCTTGATTTTTTATCTCAACTCGCCGACAATTTAGGGGTTATAAAAAGAAATAATGGCGAATACTCCACGGCAATTATGTTCCATCAGTTTGCATTGGAAATATCTGAAAAAACAGGTAACAAAGAACTAGGATCTATTTTCAACAATAATCTGGGAGTTGTGTATCGTAGAATTGATGATTATACGAAAGCCATTGAATACCATCAAAAAGCACTTACTCTGGCCGAATTAACAAACAACAAAAAGAGTCAGGCTGTAGCGATAAATAGCCTCGGAAATATCCAACTTATTATTGGCAATCCGGATGAAGCCCTCAAATATTTCCAACAGAGTTATTCTATTGAAGAAGAGCGTGGCGATGATCTTGGAAGAGCAATAAATCTGAATAATCTGGGGAATATTTATTTCCAGAAAAAAGATTTTAAAAAAGCGAAAGAATACTATCGGCTTTCGCTGGATTTAAACAAAAAAATTAAATCCCTGAAAGGACAAGGAATTTGTTATTCGGATTTAGGGGCTGTTTATGAAGAAGAAGGAGAATACGAGCAAGCTTTAAAATATTATCAAATAGCCTTAAACATTAACCTAAATCATGGAGATAAAATTTTCCAGGCGCAGGATTATTTGCATTTAGGATTAATAAATTATAAACTTGGCAAAACAAATTTGGCAAATAACTTTATCCAAAAAAGTCTTGTAATTGCAAAAAAAATAGGAGCAAAAGAAACTATTAAAGATGCACATAAAGGTTTGCGAAATACATACTATCAAAAGAAAAATTATCAACTTGCCCTATTGCATTCTGATACTTTTAATATGTATAGAGACTCTATTATGAATTCCTCACTGCAAAAGGAAATCGCGAGATTGAAAATTAGTTTTGAAAGTGAAAGAAAAGAAAATTTAATTTCATTGTTGGAACAAAAGTCCAAAATCAATCAGTTAGAATTAAAAAGACAAAGAGTATATTCATGGTTGATTTTTGCGGCTTTTTTAATTGCAATGGGAGCAATATCATTTCTGGCTATATATCTGGAATCAAAAAATAAGTTGAATAGGATTCTGAAAAGGAAAAATGAAGAAATAGAAAGAGCCAGATTTAACTTAAAAAAGTTAGCCGACGATTTATATTTGGCAAAGCAAGAGGCAGAAAAAAGTAATAATATCAAAAGTGAATTTCTGGCTAATATGAGCCATGAAATAAGAACACCTTTAAACGGTGTAATTGGTTTTACCGAATTACTGGAAAAAACACTAAAAAGTGAAGTTCAAAAGCATTATTTAAATTATATTAAAGTCTCATCAAAAATATTGTTGGTTCTTATTAATGATATTTTAGACCTATCGAAAATAGAAGCCGGGAAAATTCTTGTTAAATACAAAGCTTTGGAAATTAAAAGCCTATGTGATGAACTAAATTTAATTTTTGAAAACAGAGCCAAAGAGAAAAACAACAAATTAAAATTCAACATTAATAAAAATACTCCTAACACTATAAATTTCAATGATTTACGACTTAGACAAATATTACTTAACATTATAAGTAACGCCATAAAGTTTACTGATAATGGATTAATTGAAGTGGATATTGCCGCAAAAAACAAGAATAAGGAATCAACTGATTTAATAATAAAAGTAATAGATAATGGAATTGGAATTTCTGAAAAAGAACAGAAAAATATCTTCAGATCATTTTATCAGATTGAATCCTCCAGCAACACTGAAGGTACGGGATTAGGATTGGCTATTGTAAAAAAATTAGTTGAAGTTCTGAATGGCAATATTAAACTGGAAAGTAAGATAGGACAAGGAAGTACTTTCATATTAGAATTCAATGATATTGAAATTCTACATTCCGATAAAATTGAATCTAACGAGCACATCAAAATTATTGGAAATGGAGAATCCTCTTACGATAATAATTCGAAAATAAATTCGGAACTTAAATTGAACTTTCAAACTTTTGACAGAGATTTATTAAACAAGTTATATGACCTTCAGAAGAATGAATTTAAAATGGCCAAGGAGTCGAATATGTTTGACCATTTTAATTCTTTTAATAAACTGCTTATAAAAATTGCAAATGAATTTAACAATGAACAACTAATAAATTATTCAAAAGAACTATCAGATTTAATAAACCATTTTGATATAGTAGGAATTGAAAACTACATTAAATCGTTTGATGATGAATTAAATAAAACACTAATTATTTAAACTTATCAATGGGCACTACTTACAGCAAATACTATTTTAAGGCCAAAAACTACATTTTTAAGTTAATATGGGGAAGTTGTCTTTTAGTACTTATTTCAACCATAAGTGCATCTAATATAGAGTACGACAGTTTGCTTAGAGAGTTTAATAATGGTGATAGTTTAAATTTACAAGAAAAGATTAACTCATCAAAACAACTGTCATTATTTTATGCAAAAACTAATATAAACCGATCAATATTTTATGATCAATTGGGCTTATCTTTTTATAGAAACCTTAACAACAAAGAAGCTGTTGATTCATTATTATCTGTTATCTGGCAAAAACAAAGTCATGCATGTGATTATAAAGCTGCCGACACCACTCTTCAGTTAATTCTTAAAAACCAGAAAACAAAAGGTGACAGTTCGAATATTGCTGATGTAATTTACAATATTGCTTCGAATTACTATAATTTAAGCCAATATAGAACTGCAGAAGAAAATTTCCAAAAGGCACTTGATATTTACAATACTAATGGTAATAGGCAAGGCATAGCAAAATCGATGAAAGGGCTTGCTGTGGTTGTTTCAACCTGGGGCGATTATGAAAAAGCAATAGGTTTGATGCAAAATGCCAGAGATATTTATGAAGATATAGGCGACGACAATGGGCTTGCAGGGATATCAATTAGTTTAGGCGTAGTAATGCAAAACTGGAAAAAATACGACAGGGCCATGGATTATTACCATCAGGCCTACAAATATTATAAACTAAATGATGATTACTTAAATGAAATGAATGCTTTAATGCATATTGGAGATATATATACTAAAAAGGAGGATTTTAAGAAATGTATTGAAATAAATCGTGAAGCAATATTATTAAATAAAAAGGTAAACAACAAAAGACTGTATTCAATAGCCCTAAGTAATATAGGAGAAGCTTATTATAAATTTGGCAACTTAGACTCTGCATTATTTTATCAGCGAAATTCTCTTCAAATAAAACATGAAGTTGGCGACGAGAAGCGAATTTCGATTAGTTATTTGATTATGGGTCAGATATTTAACAAACTAACTATTGATGATTCATCAGAAATATATTTAAAAAAGGCTCTTTTGTCGAGTAGAAAAATAAATTTTACAGATGTGGAGTTGGAAGCCCTAAAATCAATATCTGATTTTTATACACGACAGAAAAACTACTATTTGGCTTATAAATACCTAAAAGACTATACAACCCTTGAAGAAAACACTTTTAAAGAGAATACGAATAAGATTCTTGAAGAACTTGATATAAAATACGAATCGGAGAAAAAAGAAACTGAAAATCAACTACTAAAACAAAAAAACGAAATTCAAAAATTACAACTTGAAAGGGAGAAAAATTCAAGATTCTTTACTATTATTTTTTCTGCATTAATAATTCTAATCACTTTTATTTTGATATTTTTTGTGAATGCCCGCATTAAAGTTAGCCGCAAAAACTATAGTATTTTAGCCTTTAAAAACAAAGAAATTACCATACAAAAAGAAAAACTCAGTCAGTTAAACATTTCTTTGGCTGAAAGTAGAGAGCAATTTAAAGGAATAGTTGATAATGCTACCATTGGGATATATCAAACAAATGAAAAGGGAGACATACTGTTTGCAAATAAAAATCTCATAAAAACTCTTGGTTATAAAAATGAAAAGGAATTATACAAGATCAATATTGCAGATAACTATTTCAACCGACCAAAATTTATTGAAGAAATTAAAGAAAAAGGAGTTATTACTGGTAGAGAAGAAAAGTGGATAGGAGCCAATGGCAAAGAAATGTATGTTTTGGAAAGTGCCTGGCTGGTAAGAAACTACAATGGAGAAATTAAATATATAGAGGGCTTAGTGGAGGATGTTACAAAGCGAAGAAAGGCAGAACTCGCTTTAAAAAATTCACAAATTGAGTTAAAATTAAGTAATAAAGCCCTGCTCCAAAAGAACAAAGAGGTTGAAAATGCAATAAAAGAGGCTCAAGAGGCTTATGAAGCAAAAAGCACTTTTCTGGCTAATATTAGTCATGAAATAAGAACTCCAATGAACTCTATAATTGGTTTTACTGAATTATTATTAAAACTTGAAGAAGACAGTAAAAAGCAAAGTTATATTTCAGCAATAGATTCAAGTAGCAAAAGTTTGCTTACTCTTATAAACGACATCCTGGACCTATCTAAAATACAAGCAGGAAAACTAAACCTCAACTACAATTCTGTTTCATTAAACACCATAATAAATGAAATAAAGCAAATATTTTATATCCAATTAAGAAACAAAGGTGTTAAGTTCATAGTTGAACAAAATGATGAATTTAAGGAATATATAAAAATTGATGGAGTAAGGCTTAGACAGATGTTGCTAAACTTAGTAGGAAATGCTTCCAAATTTACGAAGGAAGGCGAGATTAAAGTAAGTTTCAACATCTTCAGAAAGAGCAAGAAAGAAGGTCATATAGATCTACAAATAGTCATTTCTGATACTGGGCCGGGAATATCAAAAAAAGACCAAAAACTAATATTTACTGCCTTTACACAAGGAAGCATATTATCACAGGATAGTAACAAAGGAAGTGGATTAGGCTTAGCAATTACAAAACAACTAGCCGAAATGATGGATGGTAAACTGGAATTAGAAAGTAAAGTTGGACAAGGGAGTGTGTTTACTATCTACTTGCATGATATTGAAGTTGTTACATTAAATAAAAATAGAAGGGCAGAAACAACTAAAGAAATTACTGAAAATGAAATAATGCAATTTGAAAATTCATCAAATTTGTTGGATGAATTAGAATTAAACCTAATTGACAATCAAATTAAGTCTGAAATGAAAGAGTTCTTTATGGAAGACTATTTAAAAATTTCAAACAGCAAATTAATATCAGATATCGAAGTATTTAACCATAAACTCAAGCAGTTTTCTGAGCAAAAGAAATTGATGTCCTTAATACAGTTCAGCGAAGAATTGAAAGTGGCATTAACAAAATTTGATATCGACAATATAGAAATATTATTATCTAAATTAAAATTTATATTCAATGACTAATAGCAGACCTGAAGTAGGAGAAAAGAAAAAAATACTTATTGTTGATGATGTTGCTAGAAACATCCAAATCCTGGGAAATATACTTTCTAGCAATGGTTATCAAATAGCATATGCTCAAAATGGCCGACAGGCATTAAAGATTACTAATACACAAAATTTCGACTTGATATTGCTCGATATTATGATGCCTGAAATGGATGGCTATGAAGTATGCAAACATCTCAAAAAGAGTGAACAAACCGCTTCTGTTCCTGTAATTTTTTTAACAGCAAAGGCTGATATGGAAAGTATTGTTAAAGGATTCGAAACCGGTGGACAGGACTATATAACAAAGCCTTTTAATTCTTCAGAATTAATTGCCCGTGTTAAGACACAAATACAACTACAGGATCAAAAACTACAATTAGAAAAAAATAATATTGAGTTGGAAAATAAAGTCAGGGAAAGAACAAAGCAATTACAACAAGCCAACTCACTACTTGAGAAACTGGATAAAACAAAGAGCGACTTTCTTTCAATAATTAGTCACGAATTAAGGACACCTTTAAATGGTATAATCGGATTGGCAAACCTATTAGGCGAAACTGAAGTAGATACTAGTCAGAACGAATATATCGAACACCTCAAAAAAGTATCAGAAAGACTAGTGCAATTTTCCGATATGGCTCTCCTTATAACCAGTTTAAAAATAAAAAAATATCAACCCGATTTCCTTTCAGTATCGGTTAATCACCTAATTCAATCGGCCATAAAGAAATTCTTAAAAGAAAACAATGCTGATATTGACATTAATTATTATTCAAACGATGAAAAACCCTTAATTTTCGCTGATTCAGACCTTATACGACAGAGCATTATACTTATACTTGAAAACTCATATAAATATTCAGGTAAAAATTCACCCATTGATATTAATGTAAAACGTAATGAACAACACCTTAGTGTTGAAATTCAAGATTATGGACCTGGTTTTTCCCCTTTGGCTTTGAATAGAATTTTTGAACTCTTTGGTGCCGGAGATGTATCACACATTGAAGGATCAGGACTTTCTCTTGCCGCAGTTAAGTTGATAATAGATATGCATAATGGCAGTATAGAAGCCCTAAATAGTGATGATGCAGGAGCTGTAATTAGAATGAAGTTCCCCTTAAATAGCATGAACTAAACGATCCTACAACATTGTATCATTGTTATACTATTATTACTTTATGCTTATTTAATAAATAGTCAAATTCTAAGTAGAAATTTTTAAACTATATTTGACGCTTCTAAAATTTAGATTATTTTATTGTAGAAATAGAAAATTAAAAAAGCGATTTATTAATAAATATATTGAAACAGATGAAATTACTTGATGGTAAAACTGCATTAATTACAGGTGCTGCCAGAGGTATCGGCAAAGCAATAGCAATGAAATTTGCTGAAGAAGGAGCAAATATTGCTTTTACCGACCTAAATTATGACGAGTTCATGAAAGAGACCGAACAAGAACTTAACTCATTAAATATCAAAGCAAAAGGATATGCATCCAATGCTGCTTCTTTTGAAGATAGTGAAAAACTCGTACAAGATGTTATAACAGATTTTGAAAAAATAGACATACTTGTTAATAATGCAGGTATTACTCGTGACAACCTCTTGATGCGTATGCAGGAAAAAGACTGGGATATGGTTTTAACAGTTAACCTTAAATCGGTTTTTAATCTTACAAAAGCCGTGCAAAAACCAATGATGAAACAAAGATTTGGAACAATCATAAATATGAGTTCGGTAGTTGGAGTTAGCGGAAATGCAGGGCAATCAAATTATTCTGCTTCAAAAGCTGGAATGATTGGCTTTACAAAATCCATTGCTCAGGAATTGGGATCACGTAATATTCGTTGCAATGCAATAGCACCCGGATTTATCGAAACAGAAATGACTCATAAACTTAAGGAAGATGTTAGAGAAGCATGGATAAAAACTATCCCTCTTCGTCGTTCCGGAAAACCTGAGGACGTAGCTAGTGTAGCAACATTCCTCGCTTCCGATTTATCATCCTATGTATCAGGACAGGTAATTAATGTTTGCGGAGGTATGGACACATAATATTTAAACAAAATTTAAATTTAATTGCAGATCTTAACTATTAAGGTCTGCTTTTTGTTTTATTCCTAAACTTAGAATATGATTAGTCAATTTAGCATAGATTATCCGATGTGGGCCTTAATATTTCCAGTATTAATTGGCCTAATCTATGCTGGAATTTTGTATTGGAATAACAAAAAGAACAAACTCAGCAAATTTTACAATTATCTCTTATTCTTCTTCCGATTTCTGTCGGTTGGCTTGATATGCTTATTGCTACTAAAACCTTTCGTAAAAACAACTCAAAAGAAAATACAAAAACCCAAACTAATTATTGCTGTGGATAATTCTATGTCAATGATGGCTTCAAAAGATTCCATCAATATAAACAAAAAGTTAAGTGATAATATTAATAAAACAGTTAGTGAATTCGAAAATGATTTCGACATTGAAAACATTTCTTTTGGAGAAGAAATAAAATTTCAAAACCCGGATTTTACAGACAGCTATTCAGATTACTCTCAACTACTTAACTATATCGACAAACACTATTCATCTACTGAAGTAGAAGGACTGGTTTTAATTGGAGACGGCATTTATAATAAGGGCAGAAGACCCGGAGACATAAATATTGGTAGTACTTATAAAATATTTACTGTTGGAGTTGGAGACACTTCCAGTTTAGCCGACTTAAAAATTAACGACATAAGCTATAATAGTATTAACTATTTAAATGAAAATATTGCCGTTGAATTTAATTTTTCCGCCTTCGGCATGAAAAACGAAAAAGTAAAACTTAAAACCTATCAGCAAGGCAAATTTATCGAAAGCAAAAGCATAGACATTACTAATCAGGCATTTAACAAAACTATTCCATTCTCATTTATCACAAAAGAGGCAGGTAAAATGCATTTGAGATTTGAACTTGAAAGCGAAATTGAAGAAAACAACACCAAGAACAATGAATCGGATATTTACATTGATATTATCGATTCGAAACAAAAGATACTGATTATAGCAAACTCTCCCCATCCTGATTTATCAGCCCTGAAGCAATCGCTGGAAAGTTTTAAAAATTATAGTGTGGAGATAAAATTTGCCTATAATAAAATAGAAAATTTAGAAAATTATAACTTGTTAATTTTACATCAATTACCCTCTGTCAACTATAAAATTCCAAAAATTATAAAGGAAGCCAAAACCCATAAACTAGCAATCCTTGGCATAGTTGGGAAGCAAACTGATATAAATACTTTGAGATATTATTTCCAGAATTCCGGAATAAGTTCCGGATTGAGAAATTACGATAACAGCACTGCTTCTATAAATACAAATTTTTCTTATTTCAAGATTGATAATATTGATAAAGAATTAATTGAAAGGCTTCCCCCTCTGCAAATTCCCCTTTTAAATTTTTCTGGAATCGATAATTCGAAGGTGTTAGCATGGCAGAAAATCAATGATATTAAATCGAACTTTCCACTAATATATTTTATTGAGGACGAAGGCATAAAGAAGGCATTAATTATGGGTACCGGTATTTGGAAGTGGAGAAATCATGTATATATTGAAAAGAAAGAGTTTTCAGATTTCGATAATATTGTGGGAAAAATTGTTCAATTCCTTAGTGTAAAACAAGATAAGAGAAGGTTAAGGGTTCATAGTAGTGGTGAATACTACATACCCGGTAAAATTAGCCTACAAGCTGAATTCTACAATAAATCATTTGAGCCCATAGAAGATGCTGAAATAAATCTGCAACTTACAAATGAGAAAAATGAGAAATTCGACTTTATATACACACCCGACAATGGCATTTACAAGTTGGATATACAAAACTTAGAACCAGGAAGTTATAAATTCAATGCCACAACTAAGTATAAAGAGGAAATATTCTCTGATAAGGGAGCATTTCTGGTAACAAAAAATAAAAAAGAATTTCAGCAATTAAAAGCCAACTTTAGCCAACTTTACAAACTATCTGCAAGAAGCCAGGGACATTTTGTTGAACTTAGTAATTATGATAGTGTTAACGTTTATTTGAATAATATTAATTCAAGCAAAAGAGTAAGTTATTCAAATACTTACAAAGGCTTAAATAATTTGTTTGCTTTGCTTGCAACAATTTTAATACTCTTAATTTCTGAATGGTTTATCAGAAAATATATGGGTTCGTATTAATTCTAAAATAACTAAATAATATTTGAAATGGAAACCATATTGTTTTGGCTTATTATTGGCATAATTATATTCGATTTTATTTTTGAAAAATATCTCGACTACCTCAATATTAAAAGTTTAAAAGAAGAATTACCTAAAGAGTTAAATGGTATTTATGAAGAAGATAAATACAAAAAGTCGCAACTCTACGAAAAGGAGACCTCTAAGTTCTCTCTTGTAAGCAGTATTTTTAGTTTATTAATAATTCTGGGAATGCTGTTTTTTGGTGGCTTTACATTTATCGATGGCTTAGTGAGAGATATTACTGATAATGAATACCTTAGGACACTTGCGTTTTTTGGAATAATAGGTTTGTCATTTGATTTAATTACTTTGCCCTTTCAAATATATTCTACTTTTGTTATTGAAGAAAAATACGGCTTTAACAAAACCACTCCTAAAACGTTTATTGGAGATAAATTAAAATCATGGTTAGTATCAGTGCTTATTGGTGGTGCTTTAATGAGTTTTATTTTATGGGCATGGTTGTCGTTAAACAATCTTTTTGTTCCTGTTGTTTTGGGTGGTTTAACTGCTTTTATGATTTTCATGGCTATGTTTTATTCGAGTTTAATAGTTCCGCTTTTTAACAAATTAATGCCTTTGGAAGATGGTAGTTTAAAACAAAAGATTAGTGATTTCGCATATAAGTGTAATTTCAAATTAAAAAATATTTACACCATAGATGGCAGTAAAAGAAGTACGAAAGCTAATGCATATTTTTCGGGTTTTGGCCCAAAAAAAATGATAGTATTGTTCGACACATTAATCAATGATTTAACAGATGATGAGATAGTTGCTGTACTTGCTCATGAAATTGGCCATTATAAAAAGAAGCACATATACAAAGGCTTGGCAATTTCAATTTTCCAAAGTGCTGCAATGCTCTTTCTATTATCTATAGCTCTCGAATATCCGGAAGTATCAAAATCCATTGGGGCTATCGAACCGAGTTTTTATATGGGAATTATAGCATTTGGGCTTTTATACTCTCCAATTTCATTTTTAATAGGGATTTCTACCAATAAACTTTCCCGGTCGAATGAATTTGAGGCTGATGAATTTGCTAACGAATATGGATTTGGGGAATATCTGATAAATTCTCTTAAAAAATTATCGGTAAACAATTTGAGTAACCTTACACCGCACAAATTGTATGTTTTCTTTCATTACTCCCACCCCACTCTTCTGCAGCGTATCGCAGCAATAAAAAAGAAGCACTAATATGGGTTGCGATGAAAATAAAATATTGTTGGAATAGTTTTAAGTATAATCTTTAAATCGGCAAGAGGGCTTGAAACAAGAGAGTAGCGGTTGTCCATCCGTATTCTTTCCTCTGCATGACTAAATCCGCCTTTGCTTATCTGCCATAAGCCAGTAATTCCTGCCGGAGCTAAAAATCTATAAGCCCACTCATCGGTTGTAAGTTTTTCTGCTTCGTAAATAGGTAATGGCCTATTACCAACTATCGACATATCTCCTTTGAGAACATTGAAAAACTGAGGTAATTCATCCAAATTAGTTGCTCTTATAAACTTGCCTACCTTAGTTACTCTGGGGTCGTTTTTAACCTTAAAGAAAGTATTCTTAAGTAAAACCTCTCTCTTCTTTTTTAAGTAGAGATTCTCACAAATTTCTACACCATCTATATAAAGCAGCGGGGAACAAGTTCCTTCAACCATAGCACAATCGGGGCATTCTTCTATATTTTTGAACAAATCCGTTTTGTCTTTATAACTAATAAGATATTCGTTCATTTTAGATAATTTGGCGCGTTCCATATCAGCTCCCAGCCTCATGGATCTAAACTTATAGAAGTTAAATATGTCGTAACCAGTTCCTATACGTTTACTTATATAAAATACGGGGCCCTTGCTCTCCAGTTTTATTAATAAGGCAATGATGAGCATTATTGGTAAAAAGAAAATTATGGCTAATAAGGAGAATCCAATATCGAATATTCTTTTGCCTCGCCTAATTCTAAATTCCTCAAAAGATCCTGCCTCTTTTTTATATTTTTTAGTCACTCTTTATTCTAGTATTTATTTAGAAATGATTAAATCAGCATCAAATCCGGCACGACTAATTGCCATCCTATTATTGGCCACAAATGTAACTATTTCTTCAATTGAAATAGAATAAGTTACACCATAATTTATTAACTGCTTATTTTTAACTATGGCTCCTTGGTATACATCTTCATTAAAGTTTTGATACCCCTCTCTGCTATCCTTTGGTTCTAAGTAATCAAAACTTTGAGATGCAGCAGAACTTGCCATTCCCAACCACACATAATCTGAACTTTCATCTTGTAATCCAAATACCGGGCTGCCACTAATTCCTCTATTAAATAGAGCATCACTAATAAACCTTTTATTTGTGGATTTATTAACACTAACTATCCCTTCTGTTATCATAAATTTTCCCAAAGGATATCCCAGAACATATATTTTTGATCCCCATTCCAATTTCTCAACTTTACCCTTTTTTAATGAAAAAGAAGGAGGTATCATTTCATTGGTTGAAATAGTCCTCTTTAGAAACGCCAAATCACTTTTCTCATCCATAGCAATAATTTCAATCTTATTGTCTATCGATTTGCCCGATACATATATGTTTTGCTGCTGCTTAATAGAAATAGACCTTACTATTGATTTATTTGTGTTATGGTAAGTAACTACTGTATCAGGGTAATCCACAACATGGGCGCAGGTAATCATACCGCTTATTTCATTAGTTGAGGATAAAACTATTGCAGTGCCACTTATTGTTTCAGAAGTAATTTCAGAAAAAACACATTCTTCATCAATTTTGTTATAATCAATTTTTTCAAGGAGCATAAATTTTTCCTCCCCAAAATACCATGTTTTATAAAATCCCAACACATCTATCTTTATAATGGATGGAGAAATTATATTTATAGTTTCAACCAGTTTTGAATTGCGCGCATTTTCTGAATCTGCTTTAGATTCAGATATTTGCTTAGAAGTATTACATGAATAAATCAGCAATAAAAATATAAAAAAAACACTAATTGTATAAAATTTTCGCATAATCCAAATATAGTTATTCTTCTTTAACAAACTTCAAGTATTATTAAGAATTTGATAAACTTTCCTAATCCTGTATTTTTATTACTTTTGCAGCCTGTAAATTTTTATTTCTTTTTTAAACAAATATTTACGGGAAATTATATAAAGATTATCCTTTGGGATAACATTTTTAAATAATATATTCTATATGAAAATTGAAAAAAATAAAGTAGTAACACTTACTTACACTCTTAAAGCCGGAAATGCTGACGGAGCAGTTATTCAAGAAGTTAAAGAAGACAAACCATTTGTTCATTTATTTGGTGTAGGCTCCTTGCTACCAGCATTTGAGAACAACTTAAACGGATTAACAGAAGGTGAAGAATTTGGATTCGAACTAGCGTCCAAAGATGCCTACGGTGATGGCTCAGACCAGGATATAGTAAAACTTGATAAAAGTATCTTCATGAATAATGGAGAAATGGATACAGAACTTGTTCAGGTTGGCAAATATATTCCAATGCAAAATAATGACGGGCATGTTATTGAAGGAAAAGTAATTGCCATTGAAGAAGATGGCGTTGTTATGGACTTTAATCATCCATTGTCAGGGCAGGATTTATATTTTTCCGGAAAAATTCTGGATGTTAGAGATGCCTTGGAAGAAGAACTTTCACATGGTCACGTTCATGGACCAGAGGGACATCAGCACTAAATTATAGTAGATTAAGCTTAATCTCCTTTAGATAATAAAAATATAGTGGGCTTCTTATCGAGGTCCACTTTTTCTTTTGCCCATTGCGAAACACTCATGGATTTAATGTATTGATTATCAAGACTTATATTTGAAGCAACACATAACATGGTTTGTTTTTTACAATTTTTTAAAATGCTTGAGAACATAGCATTATTCCTATATGGAGTTTCAATAAATATTTGAGTTTGATTATTTATACCACATTGAGATTCCAGTTTTTGTAAACTTTTTGCTCTTGTGTTTTTTTCCACAGGAAGGTATCCATGAAAACTAAAATTCTGCCCATTAAAGCCAGATGCCATAAGAGATAAAATTATGGAATTTGGCCCGATTAATGGAAAAACTTTAATGGATTTTTCGTGGGCAAGTTTTACAATAACAGATCCCGGATCAGCTATGCATGGAGTACCGGCTTCAGAAAGCAAACCAATAGATTCACCATTTTTAATTGGATTAAGATAATTTGAAACCTTATTGTAATCAGTATGTTTATTGAGTTCCAAAAAAGTCATATCATCAATATCGGTGGGATGTTTTATCTTTTTCAAAAACCTTCTTGCAGTTCTAAGCTGCTCAACAATGAATATGTTTATTTTATGTGTTAACTGAACATTATAGTCGGGTAAAACTTTTTCTGCAGTGTTGAAATCCCCTAAAGTAGTAGGTATTAAATAAAGTCCTGTTTCCATATTAAGTATTAAAAATGTAAAATTACGAAGAATAATAATTTAAAAAGGAAGTTTCCCCAGATCTACATTTCCCCCCGAGATTATTATCCCAACATTCTTATTTCTTACATCAACTTTATTTTCAATAATTGCTGCAAGAGGGACTGCAGATGATGGTTCTACAACAATTTTCATCCTTTCATAAATCATCTTCATGGCATTAACAATGGAGTCTTCAGAAACTGTTACTATGTCGTCAACATATTTAATAATAATTTCGAAATTTTTCTCCCCCAGTGATGTCAGTAAACCATCAGCTATGGTATTTGGCTCAATACTGGGTATTAATTTTTTTTGCTTAAATGATTGGTAAGCATCGTCAGCTCCCTCAGGTTCACAGGCAATTAGTACTGTATTACTACTATAATAATTCTTACTTAGTGCTGTTCCGCTTAAAAGTCCACCACCTCCAACAGGACAAAGAATTAAGTTTAATTCTGCATTTACATCTTCCAGCAACTCCTTTGTGGCAGTGGCCTGAGCTGCGATTATATCATAATTATTGTAGGGATGGACTTCAAATGCTTTGGTTTTTTCCATTACACTTTGTAATGTTGATTCACGCGCCTCCAGAGTAGGCTCACAAAATGTTATTATACCGCCATACTCTTTAACGGCTTCCACTTTTACTTGTGGTGCATTTGAGGGCATTACTATATAAGATGGGATATTTCTGGAGGCAGCAGCTCTGGCTAAAGCCTGTGCATGATTACCCGATGAATGGGTGCAAACTCCATTTTTTGCCTGACTTTCATTAAGGGAATAAACTACATTAACAGCACCTCTGGATTTGAATGCTCCTGCTTTCTGGAAATTCTCACATTTAAAGAAAATATTGCAGTTAAACTTAGAGTTAATGGTAGTAGAACTAAGAATTGGTGTTCGATTTATTAAATCTTTAATTCTGGTATGGGCAGATATTATCTCTGCTTCAGTTGGAATGGACCTTAACACTTTAAACCAATGTAGTTGATTTTACTTCCTCCAATAGTATGTCGGTTGCTTTATCGAGTTTTTTATAAATAGTATGACAATTATCAATACCTGTATGAAATGGATCTGTAAGAATATGATTCTTACCTGGTTCAATTAAGTTTAGAACATAATCAACTTTCTTCATGTCGCTTTTCGAACGTGCTAATTCCTTTATATCATTATAGTTTTGGGTATCCATAACATATATTCTGTCAAAACGGTCGAAATCCGATTTTACAAATATTCTTGCTTTTCCTCCCAGTTCCAGTCCATAAAACTTAGCAGTTTTTATTGCTTTTGCATCAGGTGGTTTATTTATGTGATAGGGTTCGAAACCTGCTGAATCAACTTCACCTTCAATTCCGTTCTCAATATATTTCTTTCTTAGCAATGCTTCAGCAATTGGAGAACGACAAATATTACCAAGACATACAAAAAGTACATTCATATTTATTATTTTTTTGGAGTCCTAAATTTACTAAAATAAAAGCGAAATTGCAAATTAATAAATCTTAAAATTATATTTTTAATTTCTTATTAATTTCTTCAACATAAACCCTGAATTGTTTATCAGTTTCCACGAGATTATTCACTGTACGACAAGCATGCAGCACTGTTGCATGGTCTTTATTACCACAGTGAAGACCAATGGTTGCAAGAGAATTTTTTGTATGCTTTTTGGAGAAGAACATGGCCAATTGCCTGGCTTGTACTATTTCACGTTTACGAGTCTTTGAGTTTATTGCCTCTATTGGCATGTCAAAGTAATCGCAGACTACCTTTTGAATATAATCTATGGAAATTTCGCGTGTAGTATTCTTAACAAATTTATCAATCATTCTCTTTGCGAGTTCCAAATCGATGGTTTTCTTATTCAGAGTTGACTGTGCAAGAATGGAAACTAGTGCACCTTCCATCTCACGTATATTTGTTGTTATGCTATAAGCTAAATATTCTATAACATCATATGGCATGTTAATGCCATCTTTATACAATTTGTTTTGCAATATCGCTATTCTGGTTTCTAAATCCGGCACCTGTAAATCGGCAGCCAATCCCCATTTAAAACGAGAAAGCAAACGTGGCTCCATTCCTTTCAACTCTACAGGAGGCTTGTCGGAAGTAAGTACGATTTGCTTATTGTTCTGGTGAAGATGGTTGAAAATATGGAAGAAAACATCCTGTGTTTTATCCTTACCGGCGATAAACTGCACATCATCCATTATCAATGTATCTATCATTTGATAGAAATGAACAAAATCGTTTTGATTATTATTTCTAACTGAATCAATATATTGATTTATAAACTGTTCTGTTTTTACAAACAAGACTGTTTTATCTGGAAAATTGCTTTTTACTTGTAAGCCAATGGCATGAGCCAGATGTGTTTTTCCCAAACCAACATTACTATAAATAAGCAAGGGATTAAATGCTGTTTTTCCTGGATTCTCTGCAATCGCCCATCCTGCAGATCTTGCAAGCCTGTTGCAATCGCCTTCAATAAAATTATCAAATGAATACGCCTCCACCAATTGTGACTCTACTTTAATCTTCTTTAAACCGGGAATGATAAAGGGGTTTGGAATATCCCTGGATTTACCCTTATTAATATCAATTGGCATGTTCATTGGTTTATTTTTGGTAGCTCTCCTGTCAGAAGTCGGATAATTAACAGAATATGGCTTTGCATCTTTAAATGCGCTGTCAATAATAATGCTGTATTCTAACCTCCCGTTTATACCAAGTTCTTTTTTAATAGTTTTTTTCAGCAATCCAATATAGTGTTCCTCCAACCATTCATAAAAAAACTGACTTGGCACTTGAATTGTTAAGATGTCATTTTCCAATTTAATTGGCCTGATTGGCTCAAACCATGTTTTGTAAGCTTGCATTGGTATGTTATCACTGATAACTTTTAAGCATTTTTCCCAAACATCAATATGCTTTTTCTTCATGTGTTAATAAAACTTATGTCGATAATTAATAAATTTAGTTCAATAAAAACGGTTAACTTTTTAAGGCTCAATAACATCCACTTGACGTATATATTTCACCTTAACCCTAGAGCAAATATCATATAAAAAAAGTGAAAAAAAAATACTTTTTTTTATTGACTTTTAAGTTTTTTTTAACTAAATGGAACTCAAAGCCAAAATATTTAAATAACTGTTTTACAATACAATTAATGATATATCATGAAAAACAGTAAATTTATTTATGACATATTTTACATCATTTCGCTTAACATCAATTCTTAATAAACAATCTATCTCAAATTCTTGTTTCTTAATATTTAAGTTTTCTTCTTTTATTATTCTCATCATATCATTTAATCGAGGGTATTTAAATTTTATTTCCAAAGTTTTGTAAATAAACTTTTTCTTAATTTTTGAATTTTCAAGAGCCTGCTGACTTGAAGTTTTATAAGCCCTTATCAATCCACTAACCCCCAACTTGGTACCGCCAAAATATCTGACTACTATAATTGCTGTAAAAAAAAGTTCCTTCGACAATATTTGATTAAGTATTGGTTTTCCTGCCGAGCCTGATGGTTCTCCATCATCATTACTTCTATATAACTCATCATCAGGACCAAGTCTCCAGGCATAACAATGATGACGAGCGTCGTAATATTCCTTTTTAATCTCCAGCAAAAACTCCTTAAAATCCTCCTCCGACTCTATATGTTTGCTGATAGCAATAAACTTACTTCCTTTTTCTTTATACAAGCCTGTTGAAGACGAAACTATGGTTTTATAACTATCAGTTTCCATTTTCCAAACTTATTAATAATATTGCAATAACCGCCATTAATATCCCTATCCAGTTTATAGTTTTTAATTTTTCTTTGAAAAATATTAGTCCCGCTAGTGCCGAAATTGATACCACACTTACATTAACTGTTGGGAAAAGCATACTTGAATCAAAAATATTCATACTTCTTATAAAAGCCCACGCATTCCAAAAATTGAATGTACCCAATAAGAAACCTCCCAAAACACCTTTTAATGAAATTAACTGCCTTCGGTTTTTTGAATCTGATAAACTGAAAATAACTCCAAAAATAAAAGCCGCCAAAAAAACAAATGTTAAAAACAATAAAACATTATCTGTCAAATAATTATGTTCCATAACCTTAACAAGAGAATCGTTAAGCCCTGAAACCAACAACAATGATAATGGCAATATAATATATTTATAATTTATGGCTTCCTTTTCTCCCTTTTTGAAAATAAAATAAAACGAAAGTAATGCCAAACCAATACCCATAATTTTTAATGTACTTATGGAGTCTCCAAACAAAATAAAACCAGCCATTACAGGAATTATAACCGACATTTTTGCTGATACTGCAGTTATTGATACGCCTGCTTTTTCGGTAGATTTAGAGAAAAGATAAAAACCGAGAATAAAAACAAAACCAATGAATATTGAAGGTATTAACCAATCACTTTCCAACACCTGATGAATGGTGTAATTGTCTTCACGAAATATTAGTCCATAACAAAACCCAAAAAAATAATTGAATGTAATTAACTGTTTTGCATTAACATCAAGGATATTAAAAACCTTAAAGGATATAATTATTAATACTGATGTTATAATTGTAATTAATAAAAAAATCATGGTCGATTATTTCGCCCCACAAAAGTAAAAACTTAAGGCTTAGATTTATACTTTAAAATATGATTTTAATATAATATGTCGTGTTTATTCTTTATTTTTGCAATGAAAGATAAATAATAAACAACTAATACAATTATATGTTATTCAGACAATTAACAATACTCACCATTCTCATTTTAAGTATCAATGTTTTTGGACAAGATCATAAAACTTCCGACAATTATTATAAGCGCCTTGAAGGCAAGATTGGTGAAAATATAAATGTTACTGCAAACATTGTCAAACTGTTCGATAATGTTAGTGGTAATTATATTTACTATTATCTGGAAGCAGAAAATGATTTATATTATGGAAAAACTGTTGAATTGATGGGTAAAGCCGAAGAAAACGACAGCTTGCTTTTAAGAGAGTTCGGTAGCAAGGAATATACATTTAAAGGACTGATCAGAGATGGTCATTATGATGGGGAATGGAATCATAGCAATAGCAAAGCGCTGACTTTCAATATGAAAGAGTATTACCCAAAGGGCAGCCTCCCCTTTAAAGTATATTATCTAAATTCAGAAACCCGTCTCATTGAAAAACAAAAAGATTCACCTACAGCACAAATAGAATTAACATTAATATTCCCTGCTGGTGAGTATTACCGGCCTGTTATTATTGATTCGGTTGAAAACATAATAATGGATAGTTATTTTGGAAAGGGATTTACTTTAAGTAAGCCTCAGCAGATGATGGAAGATTTTGAATATGAATACTTTACCAACTACCGCAAACAAGCAGAAAATCGGCCACAGCCGTCACCCAAGAATAGTTTGAATTATCAGAAGCAAGTAAATATGTCCGTTATATTTAACTCAAATTATTTATTATGTATCGAATATTTACGATATGCCTATGCAGGAGGATCTCATGGAATGAGCAATCTTTCATACGATATAATAGATCTTGATAGTGGAACAAAATTATCTTATGAAGACATATTCGACAACAATTCTGATTCTCTGCTATCGGTTTTATTAACTAAACAATTAAGGCATAATTATAAAGTTCCTGATGAAGTAAATCTAAAAGAAGCCGGTTTTTTTGTAGAAACTGTGAAACCTAGCAAAAACCTTTTTATTAGTGGCGAAGGTGTTGGTTTTGTTTACAACAGTTATGAAATTGCTCCCTATTCACGTGGTGCCACAACCATACTCCTTAACTTTGAAAAACTTGGAAATTTAATAAAAGTTGGCAGCCCTATTTATAAGTTAAGCAAGCACTGATAATTTAAGTAATACTCCTGTTCAAAAAATCATTAAATGGTTTTAGAGCTTTAAATACATTAACTGTATAACTTAAAAAGTCATCTGAAAAAACTATATCATCGGAAATTTCGTGAACCATAATAAAATCTTTATTCTTTAAAAGTTCAATGTCGTGGAAGTCGGCAGGAAAACCGATAGGTGGTCGCTTTAACTTTTCACCACGCACTCCATCGAAATACTTCTTTATTGGGTTTGAATCGAGTAAGTGTTTATATTCCTTAGTATTATATAAAATCTCCTGCCTTATTTTTTTCAAATTTTCCGATTGGGGCCTGTAAGAACCACCTGCTAAAAATGATGAGCCCGGTTCCAAATGCAAATAATACGACGCCTTCTCCGACTTCTTTCCTCCAGCTGAGATATAGGAACCCATATTTGTTTTATATGGTAGTTTGTTTTTAGAAAATCTCACATCTCTGTAAATCCGGAACATGGTTTTTTTTGCCTCCAAACCGATTAAACTTTTATCAAATACCGACAATTCAAATATCAAACTCTGAACAAAATCTTCAACAACTTTTTTGGCTTTTTCATAAGTTGGTTTATTGGCATTAAACCAATCTCTATCATTGTTTAAGGCTAATTCTTTCAAAAAATCTAGTGGTAATGAATTCATAATTTTATTTGACTTATAAAAAGTTTTGCTGTAAATATTTGCATTACATTAATCAATTTATTACTTTTAAAGTCTAAAAATAATTAAAAATAACTCTTGTCACCTATGAAACCCGGTTTTTATAATTTGGTTAACAAAATAATTGTCATCTCACTACTGTTTTTAATTTCCCATCAATCATTTGCTTCCGGAGAGATATTTCCAATTGGAAGTCGTTCGGCAGCAATGGGTCGATGTTCGGTGGCTCTTAAAGGATTTTGGGGAATACAAAATAATCAGGCGGCTATAAGTTCAATCGATAAATATTCCATTGGAATAAATTACGAAAATCGTTTTACTCTAAAAGAAACATCCTATAAAAGCGCTGCGTTCATTGCTCCTTTTAAAATGGGCGTAATCGGTTTTAGTTATAATCATTATGGTTATAAAGCCTATAATGAACAAAAAATAGGTTTGGCTTATGCCAGAAATTTTGGAAAAGTTATCAGTATAGGTATTCAACTCGACTACTTCTCCGTGAACATCGGAGAAGATTATGGTAAAAAGAACAATGTGAGTTTTGAAATTGGGATACAGTCGGATATAGTTGATAATCTTTGTATTGGAATTTATGTCTTCAATCCAATTAGAGTTAAACTTACTGATACTTATAACGAAAAATTACCTGCTATACTGCGTTTCGGACTGGCCTACAGCATGAATGACAATATGATTATCACAGCAGAACTGGAAAAAAGTTCATTTATAAATCCAATACTGTTGAGATGCGGTTTGGAATACTCTCTTAAATCAAAGTTTTTTTTCAGAGCAGGAATAGCCAGCCGACATGAAATATTTTCCTTTGGTTTTGGAATTAAGTTAAAACATTTCAGAGTTGATATGGCAGCATGTATGCATGAAACTTTAGGTTTTTCACCTCAGATGGGTTTAATTTTTAATTTCTGACATCATGTACTCATCTATTATAAAATATGGAATAATCATCCTTCCGCTTTTTGCGTTTCAAAACCTAAGAGCACAAGAAGTTGATTCATCAACGATTATCAATAATGAGTTCATTAGTAATCAATTAGAGAATATTTCATCCTCCAAGGACATGACATTAGACTTTTCGGACCTATTGGATGATTATCGATATTACAACAAAAATCCAATTTCCATAAATGGAGAAAACTCCCGCAAATTAGTCGAACTACTTCTCATAAATGAAATTCAATACAATAATATTCAAACTTACCTTAGTAATTACGGGCAAATAAGAAGCAAAGCAGAATTATTAGCCATCGATGGGTTTAGCAAGTCAGAAGTTGAAAAGATGCTTCCTTTTATAAGTTTCTCTTCTCAAAAGAAGAAAAACAATTATAAGTTTAAGGATATTTTCAAATATGGAAGGCATCAACTTATAGGCCGTTATTCACAAATTATTGAAAAATCGGAAGCATATAGTTTACCCAACGACTCTGCTTTACAGCATAGAGGAAGTGTTTATCTGGGTAAACCTCAAAAATATTATAGTCGTTATTCCTTTGATTTTGATAAAAAAGTTGGGCTGGGTTTTACACTTGAAAAAGACGCAGGCGAGTTACTTATTAGTTCCAAATTAAACGACAGCATACAATCACTTATAGGCGATAAAGTAAAACTATTCGATTTCTCTTCTGCATATTTTTATGTGGCTGATATTGGCATTTTAAAAAAGGTAATTATCGGCGATTATCATTTGGAGTTCGGGCAGGGCTTAACACTTTGGTCAGGACTTAGTTTTGGAAAATCATCCGATGCTACCATGCTTAAAAAATATGGCAGAGGGCTGGTTAAAAACACTTCTGTTAACGAAAACAGATTTATGCGTGGAGCAGCCATAAGCCTTGGAATTAAAAAATTTGAAGTAACAGCATTTTACTCATCCAATAATGTAGACGCAAACATCATATCCATCGATTCATTAGAAAACACTGAGATAAGCGGTGTATTAGAAAGTGGAAATCATCGAACAATTAACGAGTTACTCGACAAAAAAGTTATGAATATAAGATCAGTTGGTGGTAATATTTCTTATAAAGCAAATAATTTCAGTTTGGGTTATAGCATCATCAGCAATTATTTCGATTTGAAATTTGGAGTACCAACTGAGGTTTATAAACACTTTTATTTCGTTGGAAACAATAATTTAAATATGGGCCTGGATTTTACTCTTAACCTTAAAAACATGAGATTTTTTGGAGAGTTATCAAGCAAT